>NZ_LT605203.1:2187059-2448712 GCF_900089495.1 Thiomonas sp. X19
GAGCAAGATCCTGTTCTCGGGCGACCTGGGCGTATCGCTCGTCAGCGGGGAGCAAGCTTCGCACTTCCTGGAAAGTCTGAACCCCATGCCGCCGGGCATGGAAGCCTTCCACCGCCGCTATATGGTGAGCAACAAGATTCTGAAGCTGTGGGTGCGTATGGTGCGCGAACTCGACATCGGCATGATCGTGCCGCAGCACGGCGCGCCGATGAAGGGAGCCGCGATCGTCCAGTTGCTGGACTGGCTGGACGAACTGGCTTGCGGCATCGACCTGATGAGTGCCGCTCACTACCAGATTCCTAAACTGGAATTGAGCCCCTTGATTCGTCTGGGTTCATAGGCAAAATCAGAGAGCGAAGACGTCGAACTTGGGTGCACACATTCCTCGACGCGTTGGCCTATCACGGGAGGTCATTGCACCATCGACCTCGCTAACAGCCCCTCTGAGCCATTTCATCGTCGCGGGATCTGCAGGACAGCAAACTGGCGTTCTGGCATGCACGCGTACATGGGGGAGGGGCAGGATGCCGCGAGCAAGGAACTGACACGGCTGTTGGTTGAACAGGTGGGTTTTGAGGCAGTCGATGGAGGTCGAGGACCCACTCAAGGATCCGACTGATCCAGTCTTGAGCTTCATTGGGCTCATTGCTGAGCGGGTCATTCCTCAGGCATGTTCACCAGCAATCTGCTTGGAATGGGTCGTCGTTTGACGACCGATGTCGCTGCCCAGGATATGGAGCTTTTCCAGAACGTCTGCTTGAGCGTCCAACAGCGTGGTCGACAATCGGATCACCTCGGCGCGGTGATTGCTTTGGGCCGATTGCAAGATCTGGCGCGCTACGGTATGGAGCTGGGCATGGATGGGCTCGATTGCGCGGAAGGCCGCGAGATCTCCGAACGTCGCCTTGCCTTGCGCGTCATACCATTGACCAAACGCACACTGGTGATGATTGGACACGTCCTCTGTTGGCATGGTGGGCGGGCTCCGATCGGCTTCGGCCAGAATCTTGACAACGAAGTTTTTGTGATCATCCTCCGCAGCCTTGAGCAGCATTTGCGTGGCGAGCCTTTGCATGTCTCGGACCTGACCCTGCAACTTGGACACGATGACATCAACGGTCGCCAGCTCCTTCCTGGACTGGCTGCTGGTGCTTCCGATGCGGTGTACCTGCCCGGCCATGGTTTCGGTGTTGGTTTCAATGCGGACGGTGGCATCCTGCACCTGGCGCGCGAGGTTGCGAACCTCATCAGCCACCACTGCAAAGCCGCGTCCGGCCTCGCCGGCGCGTGCTGCCTCGATAGCGGCGTTCAATGCCAGCAGATTGGTCTGATAGGAAATTTTGCGAATATCGTGAACCAAAAGAGCGATGGACTTCATCTGGTCGTTCAGCTCGGTGACCGAGCGCTCGTTGTCCATCATCACCGCATCCACCTTGCGGATGGCTTGGTCGACCGCTTGCATCGACTCACCAACTTCCGACTCGGCACGGGAGAGCGCTCCCAAGGTTGCCTTGAGTCGCTCGTTGAGCTGCACGGCTTCACGTCGGGCAGAGATATTGCGCAAACTGGCATGCAGGCAGCAGACTTGGCTCTGCGGGTCGCGAACGACCGCAATCACGACGGAAAACAGGAAAGTCCCGATTTCCACTTGTTGGCGAAGAGCGTCACGAGTTCCGCTGGCCACGTCCCGCAAGGCCATGCGCATCTCATCTCCCCTGCCGCAGATCGGCCACAAAGGGGCGCCGATGACCTGACGCGGTTCAATCCCACCGAGTGCGGGTTTGAACATGTCGGCGAAGCGCTCGAATGTGCTTTGCGCCGTGGGATTGGCATAGAAAATGGGAAAGTCCCCTTCGGCATCGGCCAGAAGATCCAGCGTTTCCAGGCTCTGCAAGGCTTGTTCGAGAAAATGGCGTGTGGTGTGATCCATGACAAAGATTTCGGGGGCAGT
Source organism: Thiomonas sp. X19 (assembly GCF_900089495.1). Taxonomy (NCBI): domain Bacteria; kingdom Pseudomonadati; phylum Pseudomonadota; class Betaproteobacteria; order Burkholderiales; genus Thiomonas; species Thiomonas sp. X19. The sequence continues at coordinate 2,189,011 of NZ_LT605203.1, forward strand.
GGTCGAATCAATCGGGGACGATATTCTCGGCCGTCGATCGGCCCACCCACCCCGCCGTCTCTCGGTGTCCGGTGGCCGCAGCGGTCGCACGCGCAAGATCGCGCAGTCTGTCCAGACTCGCCAGAAACCTCATCCACACATCATGGTGACAGCCCCCTGAGTTGGCATGTAGGCCTCTCAACATGTCTGCCTGCTGTCTGAGTTCGCTGACGGCTTCAATCAGGGGCAAGGTGTCGATCTCGCAGCCTAGAGAGGCATGCCGGATGTACTCGCTGACGGTCAGGCTGTGAGACGAGGCGAGATTGATCAGTCTCTGGTGATCGGAGGCTTCCAGTTGGATCGTAAATCGGCGTGGTCGCCGCACATCACCTCGAGACACGATTGTTCTTGTACCTGTCCTCTGGCTTGCCCGTCAGATTCTTGGAGGGTCGATTTTGTGGCGGAGCCAACGACGCAAGCATGAAGTCCACGGCAGCCTTCACATCGGCGTCGCTGGCATGGGATCCGCCGCGTGGCGGCATCACGCCCGCACTGCCGGAGTAGCCGTGGATGGCGTGCTCATCAAGAACATCGATACCCTTGGCGAGATGCGGTTGCCAACTCCATGCGTCCCCAAGCTTGGGAGCGCCGGAGTGCTGGGCAAATTGGATGGCCTGTTGCAAAGACGTCAATTTCGAATCGACCCATGGCCGATCCGACGCCACGGGGCCGTGGCAGGCGCTACACACCTGTTTGTACAAAGCCGCGCCGCGCGCAAGGACCTTTTCGCTCGCGTTGACATGAATCGTGACCGACGCTGTACTCGCCGACTTGGAGGGGACTTGGGTCGCCGGTTCCCCTGCCGCAGATGCCTGCATCAGAGCGAGCAGGGAAACGGCAGCCACAGCAAACGAAGACGAAAAACAAACTCTCATCCTGAAGACATCGCGCAATGATGGACTCATTGGGTTTGCAGACGGTTTTGCCGTGATCTCAATTTTGTGCGCTGGATGTTTTGGGCGACATTTTCGGAGTGGCTGTGAAAAATGCAAATGCCGCGATGAATAATGAAAAACCAAGAGCCAGGAATGGAAGATTGTGGGTCATTCCGTGCATCCATCCCCCAGACCAACTCAGAGTCGCACCTAAAAAGATGGCAAACCCGACGAGAAGACTGATAATTCCATAAAGATGATGTTTTTTCAAAATAAATCTCCTTGAACAAGTTTCAAAAAGGTTTTCCCTGCCCCTGGGATAAACCGGCGAATTGAGCCCGTGGTGGTCCCGCCTTCGCCCTGGCCTTTGCCGAAGATTCCATGGACTCGACGCAAGGAAGCGCTCTGGGCCACGCAACTTGGCGCGCCTGTGGCAACCCACCCCATACGTCGTTGAGGATTCATGGCTTGCCCTCATGCATCCTCGTGCAAGACTTTATTGGGCCACACCGACTCCAGCTATTAGGGAAAGTCTGCATAAGCCGTGGCTGATATTGGGGCAACATACACGGTTGATCTTGCTGCGTCACAAACGCATGGGAAAGGGGGCGGCCTCAAATCTGAAGTGCAACACCCCAAGCCTGGGCGGCTTCAAGAGCGCAAAAACCACGTCGTACCCGTGCGCCTGCGACGGACTCGTTTACTCAGACAAGTATCGGAACGATGAATCATGGAGTTTGCCCGGACAAACGATGGGATTTTCCAGCCGGGCTGATCGTGCCGAACACATATTCTTGACTTGAATCAAGATCGCTGCATTTGAAAATACTTAGCGTGGAAAATGGAAACGCGTCGGTCGTTTGCCATAGTTGGTCAGATCCCTCCGAACAATCGATCCCGCTTCCCCGTCAATCATGTCGAGACATCACCCATGGACGTCCAAGGCAAACGCAACATTCCCCTGACTCCTGCGCAAACCTGGGAGGCGCTCAACGCGACCCGGATGCTGAAGGCGTGCATTCCAGGCTGCGAATCGGTGACGCAGACTGGCGAGGGGCAGTTCGAAGTCGTGCAGGTGCTCGATATCGCCGGCTACAAAACGCGCTTTTCGAGCACGCTGACGCTGGAAGACGTGAATCCGCCGCACAGCTATGTGCTGCGCTTCGAGGGCAATGGCGGCAATGCCGGTTTCGGCATCGGCCGCGCGCTCATCGCGCTGCAGCCCAGCGACGGCGGGACGCGGATGAACTATCAGGCCAGCGCCGAGGTGGGCGGCGCCATCGCGCAGATGGGACAGAGTGCGGTGGATCAGGCCGTCAAGGGCTTGATCGAGGAGTTCTTCAACCGCTTCGAGCGCAATGTGCGCGGCGAGGCGGCCGGCCAGACCCCGGGCAGCATGGTCGAGCGCCTGTGGTTCATGATGCCGCCCTGGGCCTGGGCCATTTCCACGCTGGTGGCCGTGTTCATCCTCTACTGGGGCGTCATGCAGTCGTGAACGCGCAGGCGATATCCGCCGCAGACCGCGAGCCAACCTCTGGACCCTTGATCGTGGCCTGCTTGTGTGCGCAGTGGTGCGTCGCGTGCAACCTGTGGCAGGCTAATTTCCAGGGTATGCGTCCAGCAAACCCATCTTGACGCGTGTCGGCGCGGTGATCAAGCGGTGGCTGTGGTGGGCGACGACGGCGTATGGGCTGCGGCCCAGTTGTGCGGCAGCAATTCGTGCAGACGGCGATTGGGCCAAGTGGGCAGTTTCGTCAGCACGTCCTTGAGATAGGTCCACGGATCGACCTCGCAGAGCTTGGCCGATTCGATCAGCGTCATGAGCACGGCGGCTCTGCTGCCGGCTTGGGGCGAGCCCACGAAGAGCCAGTTTCGGCGCCCGAGTGCAAGCGCGGGGTCATTCTGCCCATGTCGGGCAAGAAGTCGAGGTCTTCTACCGCTGGCACCCGCTGTACGGGCGTCGTGTGAGGCGTCAGTACAGCGAACAACGCGCGTCAGGTCCGGTCGTTCATGTGGAGGTCAGTGCCGGCATCGTCATCGTGATGGCAGCCTGGATGCTCGACGCTGCCTCCTGCGCGGGCATGGAGTTGGGTGCTCCGCGCGCGTCGGTATCCGCGCTCGCTGAACTCCATCACTTGCTGTGGCAGCACGGACTCCGACGAAGCTCCTCCGGTGTTTTCCACACCCGCGAGGAACAAGATGACCAGTTCACCCAGACCGCGCCTGATGCCGCCTGCATCGTCCGCGCCGACGCCGCCCCGTCAACTGAGCATGGTGTTCGACTCCCCTGTACTCCAGGGAATGGACCCGAGCGAACGAGCCATTGCGGTCACGCAGTTGGCGATCCTGCTGCTGCAAGCAGCGGGCGTGCAACGACCAGGAGTTGCTGATGACGACCAGTGATCTGTTGCCTGCTGCCGTGCTGCGCCGCAAGGCCGTCGTCTATGTTCGCCAATCGACCCAGACGCAGGTTCAGACCAACTTGGAGAGCCAGCGGCGGCAGTACGACCTCGTTGAAGAGGCGCACCGCCGCGGATTTGTGCAGGTTGAGGTCATTGACGACGACCTTGGCCGGTCTGCAAGTGGCATGGTGGCCAGACCAGGGTTCGATCGCTTGGTCGCATGGCTCTGCGCTGGTGAAGTCGGCGCTGTGTTGTGCTTCGACGCCTCGCGCCTGGCCCGCAACGGTCGAGACTGGCACCACCTGTTGGAACTATGCGGTCTGGTCGAGGCGCGGGTCATTGACCTGGATGGTGTCTACGACCCGTGTCGACCCAACGATCGGCTGTTGCTGGGCATGAAGGGCAGTATCAGCGAGTTCGAGCTCGGAGTGCTCAGAGCGCGCATGTTCGATGCGGCCCGCGCCAAGGCCCAGCGCGGCGAACTGCGCATCAGCGTTCCCATCGGCTACATCTGGCATCGGGAGATCGGCCTGGGGTTCGATCCGGACATGCGCCTGCAGGAGGCGATTCAGTTGATCTTCGCGCGCTTTCGCAAGTTGGGCAGCGCCCGCCAGGTCCTGCTGTCACTCGCCGCCGACCAGGTTCACTTTCCCCGCCCCTCCGATGGCAAGAAGATGGTGAGCTTCGACTGGACTCCGATCCGCTACCGCAACGTGATCTCCGTGCTCAAGAACCCCTTCTATGCCGGAGCGTACGTCTACGGCAAGAGCGAGAAGCGCACTGCCCTCGTCGACGGACGGCTGCGCAAGAGCTACGGGCACGGCAAGCCCTTCGAGCAGTGGGAGGTGATGCTCAAGGATCACCATGCGGCCTACATCGACTGGGCGGAGTTCGAACGCAATCAGAAGCAGCTCGCCCTCAATGCCTACGGTCGAGTGGACGGTGTGAAGTCCGGGCGTGGCGGCCGGGCGCTGCTGGCCGGGATGCTCTGCTGCGGACGCTGTGGGCGCCGTCTCACGGTTGCGTATACGGGGCGAGGGGCGGGCCAACCGGTTTATCGATGCGATCGCCCCAATGTGCAGTTGGCGCAGCCGCGCTGTTTCACCTTCGGCGGCCGGCGACCCGACGAGGCCATCGCCCGAGAGATTTTGCGCGCCGTCGAGCCGATGGCTATTGAAGCAGCACGGCAAGCCGAACAGAGGCACATGGAACTTCAGGCTGACCAACGTCGTCTCGGGGAGCTCGAGTTGCAGCAGGCCCGCTACGAGGCCGTGCTCGCAGAGCGTCGCTACGCGGCTTGCGATCCCGACAATCGTCTGATCGCCGCTCAACTCGAGAAGAGCTGGGAGGCGGCTCTGCAGCGAGTGAGGTCATGCGAGCAGCGCTTGGACGCTGCAGACCGAACGCTGTCGGCTGTGGCTAGGCCCGATCTCGGCGGACTTGCCCAAGATCTCGCCGCCGCATGGGATGCACCCGGGGTCACCATGCGTGCACGCCAGCAACTGCTGCGCGCACTCGTCAAGGAGATCATTGCCGACGTCGATGAGAAGACGCGCGAGATCGTGCTGACGATCCATTGGCAAGGAGGCCAGCATTCGCAATTGCGGGTTGCGAAGCCGCGGACTGGCGAGCATGGATGCCGCACGCCCGACGAGGCGCTGGCCCTCATGCGCAGCATGGCCGGCCGATGGTCCGACGAGCACATCGCCGCGTCACTGAACCGCATGGGAATTCCAACCGGCCAAGGCAAGACGTGGACCGCGCACCGCGTGGGATCTCTACGCAAGGTGCACGGCATCCACGCATACCGCTCGGCGGAGAAGGAGGGGCAATGGCTGACCATGTCGGAGGCCGCCGCCAAGCTCGGCGTCACGAACCACCGCATCCGCAGCCTGATCCAGGACGGCCTGCTGCCCGCAGAGCAGGTCGTGCCAAGGGCGCCGTACCAGATTCGCGTGAGCGATCTGCTCGATCAGCGGGTCATCGAGGTAATCTCGCGAACTGATGGCCCGTGTCGCAAGATCGCAGAGAATCAGATGTCCATGTTTTCAAGCACTTGAAGAAGAGGGGCACTATGAACATGTCATTGCAGGCCATACACCACCAGATACATCCCCAGCGAGAAAATGACGATCTGCCAGGGCGCTTCGCGCAACACCTTCCGGGTGCTGATGACATGGCCGCGCGCAGCCACGCCGAAGAGCAGCAGCGCACCGACGACCGCGACGGCGCTGACCGGCACGCCCAGCGGTTCAAGACCAAAGTACCCGAGCAGCAGGAGCGCCAGCACCACCCACCCGATGCGGAACGTGGCCGGATCGTGAATGGCCTCATGCGGCTGTTTGAGCTGCGCCATGTCGTATTGGGCGGGGATGCTGGGCCGGAAATAGAGCAGCAGCACGACCAAGCTGGCGGCGATCGCGGCGATATCCACCGGGACCATGATCGCGGCGTATTCGTTGAAGCCGATGTTGAAGAAATTGGCCGAGACGATATCGACCAGATTGGACACCATCAATGGCAGGCTGGACGTATCGGCGATGAAGCCGGCGGCCATGACGAAAGCCAGTGTCGCCGCCGGACTGAAGCCGAGCGCCAGCAGCATCGCCATCACGATCGGCGTCAAAATCAGCGCTGCGCCGTCATTGGCGAACAAGGCCGCCACGGCTGCGCCCAGCAGGACCAGGAAGGCGAAGAGTCCGCGCCCGTTGCCGCGCCCCCAACGTGCCACACGCAGCGCCGCCCACTCGAAAAAGCCGGCTTCATCGAGCAACAGGCTGATGATGATGGTGGCGACGAAAGTAATGGTGGCGTTCCAAACGATGTGCCAAACCGCCGGAATATCGGCGAGATGAATCACGCCGGTCAGAAGGGCGGCAATGGCGCCGAAAGTCGCGCTCCAGCCGATGCCCAGCCCGCGCGGTTGCCAGATCACCAAGACGAGCGTGGCGATGAAGATCAGCAGTGCGATCAGCATCGGCTCAGTTCTTGCGCATGGGGTTGAAGGCATCCGGGCCGCTGTTGGCCAGGCGCTTGACCAGATCGAAGCGCGAGATCATGCCGACCAGCCGTTCGTGCTCGATCACCGGCAGGGACTTGATGCTGTGATCCACCAGCAGACGCGCGGCCACGGTGACATGGTCTTCGGGTGCCACGGTGAGGACTTCCCGCGTCATGACCTGCGCGGCCGTGCGGCCCTCGGCCTTGTCCGGCTCCGGCGTACGCCGGCGAAACACGGAGCGGTAGAAGTTCTCCTTCCAGACCGATTCGCGCGGCTCCAACCGCTCGTCGGCCGCACGATGCACCAGGTCGCCCTCGGTCACGAGGCCGAGCAGGTGTCCCTCGGCATCGGTCACCGGAACGCCGTTGATGCGGTGCTCGATCAAGATGCGGGCGATCTCCGCCACGGGCGTCTCCGGTGCGATCCGGATCGGGTTCGGGGTCATCAGGTCACGGACTTTCATGCTGTGTTCCTTTCTCAAGATTTGTGGGTCGATCGGCGGTGAACGACTTGTCAGCACCGGTTTTCACCGCGCTCATCCAGGCCTGCGCCCCCATCTGCACCGGGTCCCAGGGGCTGCTGAACGGAGGTGTGTAGCTGAGATCGAGATCGTTCAAGTCTTCGACGCCCATGCCGTGGAACAGGGCTGCTGCGAACACGTCGATGCGTTTCGACACCTCCGAACGCCAGTGGCCGAGGATCTGCGCGCCCAGGAGACGACCAGTGCGGCGATCGCCGGCCACCCGGATGCGGAGCTTATGCGCGCCTGGGTAATAGGCCTTGTGATCCCAGGTTTCGATCTCGCTGGTGACGGGATCAAAGCCGGCCATGCGCGCCTCGGCTTCGCGCAAGCCTGTCCGCGCGATCGCGAGTTCGAACATCTTCATGGTCTGGGTGCCGACCGAGCCCGCGAAAGAGCGCTCTCCGCCTACAGCGTTCTCGCCGGCCACACGGCCCTGCTTGTGCGCGGTCGTCCCGAGCGGCAGGTACGCTGGCCGCTGGAGTATCCGATGCCAGGTCTCGGCGCAGTCGCCGGCGGCCCCAATGCCAGGGATCGCAGTCTCCATGCGTTGCGTGACGCGGATGGCGCCCGAGGGCCCCAGCGCAATCCCCGCAGCGGCGGCAAGGGTGGAGTCGGGTCGCGCGCCAGTGGCGACCAGCACCAGATCGGCCGACGCGGCAAACCCGCCCGAACCCGACACCGTGAGACCGCCCCGGTCGCCGACGGTCTCGATGCGCTCGACGGCGCAGCCAGCCACGACGCGTACGCCATGGCGTGACAATTCCTCCCCGATCAGCCTGCCGAACGCCGGATCGACGCTTGGGAACACGGGATCGGTCTGACTTACGAGCGTGACATCGACCCCCCGATGCCTCAGCGCGTCGGCCATCTCGACGCCGATATAGCCCGCACCGACAATAAGAGCCGAACGCGCTTCGCCCGTCGTGAGATGGCGATGGACCGCGAAGCCGTCCGCCATGGTGTGCAGGCCATAAACGCCGGGGAGGTCGAGGCCGGGCAATCCTTGGGGACGAAGCGGGACGGCACCGGTCGCGATCACCAGGTGGTCGTAGCGCAAGGTCTCCGCACGGCCGTTCGGCCCGCGCACGACATCGACCCTCTTTCCCGCGGGATGAATGACGACGGCCCGATGGTTCGTCAGGACTTCGATGCCGTCGAATGCGGTGCGATGGGCGAGCTGCCGGTGATCCGGCGTCTCGCCGCTGAGGTAGAAGGGCAGGCCGCAGATGCTGTAGTTCGGGTACTCGTCGGCCAACAGGACGGATACCTCGGCTCGGGGATCGATCTCGTGAGCCCGCAGCGCCGCGCTGATGCCCGCAGCGCCGCGCTGATGCCCGCGTCGCTGCCGCCGATGATGAGGAGGCGCGTCATGCTGTTCCCTTCATTGTTATTCGGCGCGCTGTTGGTCCAGATCACGCAACTGGGTTTGCAGCGACATGCGGTCGATCTTGTCGATGGACAGGGCGAGGAGCAGGCGGATGCGAGCGGCAATTTGGAAGTGCGCGTTGGCGAAGGCCTTGAGTTGACGCTCACGATCCCCGCCGACCGCGGCTGGATCAGCGAAACCCCAGTGGGCGGTGATGGGTTGACCTGGCCATGCGGGACAGGCCTCGCCAGCCGCCTGATCGCAGACTGTGAAAATGAAATCCATCGATGGCGCATCCGGCGCCGCAAACTCCGTCCAGCTCTTGCTGCGCAAGCCACGAATGTCATAGTGCTGACCGGTGAGCACTTCGAGCGTGAGCGGATGCACTTCGTCGCGAGGATGACTGCCCGCGCTGTACGCCTTGAACCGATCTCGACCGAGATGGTTCAAGATGACTTCCGCCATGATGCTGCGCGCGGAATTGCCGGTGCAGATGAACAGCGCGTTGTAGATCTCTTTGGGGCCATGTCACGCTCTTTCGGTGATGAGACTGGGGCGGGCAGCCAGTTCCAGCAGGCGATCGACGCCGACGGGCTCTTCTCTTAGCAGCGGAACGACCGCGTAGCGCTGGGCATGGCGGGTAGCGACGGCGTCGATTTCTCGCAGTTCATGGCAGGCACGCTGACGCAGCAAGGGCGAGTTCGGCGTGGCAGCCGCGATGCTGTTGTTGATGATCCAGGCCCAGGGCTCGATCCCGGCGCGGCGCAGGTCAGCTTGCAGGTTTGCCGCTTCCAGTACCGGTGTGGTTTCGGCCAACGTCACGATCAGCACCTTGGTCTGCCTGGCGTCCTGCAACTGCATCATCGGGGTGGTGTAGTGCAGCCCGGTCCCGGCCATCTGGCGGGTGATTTCACGGTGATAGGCGCCAGTCGCGTCGAGCAGCAGCAAGGTGTGGCCGGTCGGTGCCGTGTCCATCACCACGAACTTCTTGCCGGCCTCGCGAATGATGTGCGAGAAGGCCTGGAACACCGCGATTTCCTCGGTGCAGGGCGAGCGCAGGTCCTCTTCCAGCAGCGCCCGGCCTTCCGCATCGAGCCGCGCGCCCTTGGTGGCCAATACGTGCTGCCTGTAACGCTCGGTTTCAATGTGCGGGTCGATCCGGCTGACCATGAGGTTGTCCAGCGCGCCGCTCAGTGTTTCAGTCAGATGCGCGGCCGGGTCGGACGTGGTGAGGTGGACCGGCAGGCCGCGATGGGCCAGTTCTGCCGCGATGGCAGCGGCCAGGGTGGTCTTGCCCACACCGCCCTTGCCCATCAGCATCACAAGACCGTGGCCGTCTTCGGCGATGCCATCGACCAACACGGACAGACTGGGTGCATCAAGTACGACCGGAGCCACATGGGTGCTGGGCGCTTGCGTGGCCGTCGTGACCAGTAGCTGGCGCAAGGCATCCAGACCGACCAGGTTGAAGGGCTTGAGCGCGACCTGATCGCGGGGCAGCGTCTTGAGCACATCAGGGATTGCGTCCAATGCGGCCCGTTCGTGCGCGCAGATGGCTGCGGCCAAGGGGTCGTGCGCCGCTTCTTCCGGTGGCAGGACGCCGTTGATCACCAGATACTGCTGCGACAGGCCAATGCCGGCGAGTTCCTCATGGGTGCGTGCAACCTCCCGCAAGGTGGCTTGCTGGGCGCGGGCCACCAGAATCAAGCGGGTGCGCTGGGCATCGGCCAAAGCCTCCACTGCCGCCTTGTATTGGGCGCGCTGCTTGTCCAGTCCGGCCAATGGGCCGAGGCAGGACGCATCGCCCTTGTCCGCTTCAAGGAAATCACTCCACGCGCCGGGCAATTGCAACAGCCGGATGGTGTGACCGGTCGGGGCTGTATCGAAAATGATGTGGTCGTAGTCAGCGGTCAGGGCCGAGTCGGTGAGCAACGCGGTGAATTCGTCAAAGGCGGCGATTTCGGTGGTGCAGGCGCCGGAGAGCTGTTCCTCGATGCCGTTGACGATGTCGTCCGGCAGCGTCCCGCGCACCGGGCCGACGATGCGCTCCCGGTACTGCTGTGCCGCTTGCTGCGGGTCGATTTCCAGAGCCGACAGACCGGGCACACCATTGATGTGGGTGATCGTGTTGCCGATGGCCTGGCCGAAGACTTGGCCGACGTTGGATGCGGGGTCGGTGCTGACCAGCAGGACTTTCTTGCCGTGCTCGGCAAGGTGGATTGCCGTGGCGCAGGACAGCGACGTTTTGCCCACGCCGCCTTTGCCGGTGAAAAAGAAAAAGCGCGGCGGCAGTTCGAGAAATTTCATGGTGATACTTCCTCTGCGTTCAGCAGCAGTGGCTGCCGGCGCAGCAGCCCTGTGCTGCTTTCGACACTGCTGTCGGTTGTGGAATGCCTGCCCAGCGAGCCAGCTCCATGCGGTTGGGGTAGCGGCCCGCCAATGCCACTGCACCATCCACCAGAACCAGGGGCAGGGCTTCCTGGCCGGAGCGTTCCAGGAACGATTTGACCGTCGGGTTTTCGGCGAATGCCAGCGGCTGTCGGGCCAGATTGAAACGCTCGATCTGCGCACCGTTTTGCTTGGCCCAATCGGCGTCCGCCGAAAAGCTGACCAGACTTTGATCGACCTCCACGCCGCACACGCCGGTGCTGCAGCACAGCGCCGGGTCATAGACTTGAATGGCTTTCATTTTGATTCCTCATCGATAATTGAAATTATGGTCATGAAAAAAGCTTTCCGATCCGATCCAGATCCTCCTTCAAGCATGCGGGATCGTTCTTTAACTCCGTCAGCGGCAGGGTGAGGAAGGTCTCGATGCGGGTGCGCAGGATGCGATAGGCTGTCATGAAGGCAGCATTGATTGCCCCGTCGCCCCCGGTAGCATGCGCAGGGTCTTCGACACCCCAATGCGCGCGCAGGACCGGGCCAAGATAGGCCGGGCAGGCTTCGCCTGCGGCGCTGGAGCAGACGGTGATCACGATGTCCGGGGTTTTGGGCAAGTCGTCCCAGGACTTGCTGGAGAGTCCAACGGCCGGGATGCCTTCCCGCTCCAGCAAGGCCAGCGAGCGCGGATGCACCTGCCCGGTTGGATGGTTGCCCGCGCTCATCGCCATCCAGCCGGCGGGAGCCAGGTGGTTGAACGTGGCTTCGGCCAGAATCGAGCGGCAGGAGTTGCCTGTGCAGAGAAAGAGGATGTTCATGGCTCAGGTTTCGACTAGGGTTGGCGAAGCTGTCGGCAGTGCCGTGTCGCAGTAGGTTGAAGCGCTGCTCAAGCCCGGACATTGCCCCGAGCGCCCGGAGCAGCACTCCTCGGTGAGATAGGCGATCAGATCCAGCATCAATGGAATGTTCGCCCGATAGCGCAGGTAGCGCCCCTCCTGTTCCACAGTGAGAAGGCGGGCCTGGGTCAGGGCCTTCAAATGGAAGGAGAGGTTGGTCGGCGGCACGTCAAGGGTGATCGCGATCTCGCCAGCCACCAAGCCCTCAGGCCCCTTTTTGACAAGCAGCCGATACACGTCCAACCGCACACCTGACGAGAGCGATTCGAAGATTGAAGTTGCGGATATTTTTTCCATTTTTCAAGTCTACAACAATGATTGAATTCATGCCTTGTGCTGTACGCATGCAGACATATGAATGACATGCAGTTGCTTTAGCAAGAGTCAACAATCACGAAATTGTCACATCGTGAGCCTAGTGTGAAAGGCCCTGCTGCATTGCATAACAGGGGCCGAGACTTTCCTGTGCCGTCCTTCGACCCGACCGTTGCGATGGTGCCGAGCGTTTCTGGCCAATTCGTAGCGCGCGTGCCAAAATCCATCCACGCCAAGCTCTCTCGTGCCCAAGCCGAGGGCGTGCCTTATTGAGCCGGCATCAACGAACTTGAATCAAGCCGCATAACGAACCGGTCCATGTTCGAAGTATTTGCGAATCCGCTCAGGCTGACGTTGCACGCTGCGCAGGTGGCGTGCGGTGGCCTTGACCAGTTGCAGCTTCGTGCGCGCCGGGGCCAGAGTCGTCACCGCTTGCTTGATGTCGGCGTTGGCCATCTCGTCGGGGTTGAGTTCGGGGCTGTAGCTGGGCAGGTAGAACACCTCGATCGCATCGGCGTGCTCGGCCAGCCAAGCTTTCACGGGCTTGGCGTGATGCACCCGCAGGTTGTCCAGGATCAGGAACAACTTCTTGCTCGCCCTTTTGATCAGCCGGCGCAGGAAGTCGATCAGGATGTCCGTGTTGAGCGCGCCGTCGAAAATGCGCCAGCGCATCTGCCCCTTGTTGGTCACGGTGGAGATCACCGACAGGCCGTGGCGCTTGTTGTTGACGCGGATCACCGGCGTTTGCCCCTTGGGCGCGAAGCCGCGACCCCGTACGTCGTCGCTGCGCAGCCCGCTCTCGTCGCCCCAGTGAATCTCCGCACCTTCGGACTTGGCCTTCGCGGCGATGACCGGGTAGTCCTCCTCGAGCCACTTCTTGACCGCCGCGGGCGACTGCTCGTACGCCTTTTTCATCGGCTTTTGCGGCGTGAAGCCCCAGCGCGCCAGGTACAGGCCCATCGTGCGCACCGCCAACCGGATGCCAAAGCGCTGCTCGATGAGCTGCGCGACCGCCGTGCGGGTCCACAGCGCGTAGGGCATCTTCAACGGGTCAGGCGTCTTGTCGGTGATGAGCTTGCGCACCGTCGCCTCCTGTGCCGCGTCCAGCAGCCGGCCATCGCCGCTCTTGCGCCCACTGGGTGCGTCGCGCAAGGCCTTCGCGCCCGCCGCTTCGTGGCGCTTGCAGATGTCGAACACACCGGTGCGGCTCAACCCAGTCTGCGCCGCAATCTCGTCGTAGGTCCGGCCCGCTTTGCGTAGGCGGATGACCTGCACGCGTCTCTCGTGTCGCGCGTCGCGCGACAGCGATCTCATGTCAGTTGCTTCCATCACACCAACATGATGGCGCATGCGAATACTTCAAGTTAAATACTTCCGAATCAATAATGCGTTGGCCTTGGTCGCGGAGGGCCTGGGGACGCGTGATCCTCATCCCTGAACGCTGTCTGTTCCCGGCGGTCCGCTTGGGATCGTCTCAGAAACGGATCGCAAAGTGCGTTCAGCGTATGTCCTCTTTCCCTGCCCTACCCTGGGCTCATCCCCGTACCCCACCCGTCTGCCTCCACTTCAGCTTCCACTGTCGAATCTTCCAAATCTGCATCCCTGGACGCTGCGCTGGCCCAAACCCGGGCGTTCAACCGCCTGCGTAACCTCGCGGAGAAAGCTGCCAAGGATGCCGGATTGCAGGTTCTGCGCCCGGTGGCGCAGACCTATCTGGCCGGCTTGCCGGTGCTGAAACTGCAAGCGGCTGAGGATGACCAGCCCGGTCGTGCGCCCTATTTGCTGCCGTTGGCGGCGGACATTCACACCCAGTTCGCGCGGTGGATGCGCGCCCAGCCTGCAAGCCAAACCCTCTCGGGCACGGCTTTGCATCCGTTGTCCAAGCAACTGCTGTATCCGCATCTCTCCTCGCCAGCGTACAGGCGGGTGGTTTGGGTGCGCACCTGCGGGTCAACCTGGATGGCTCGCCCGCAGGGGCCATCACCCCGGGGCGCCGGGACGCGGCCCGGCAACGCCTGGCCCGCCAGCCTTGAGTCCGCCATGACGTTCAGCACCCGAGTCGGTAACGACTGAAAAATCCGTAAACAGTCCAGTAGTTCCTTAGATAGTGTCGTCACGAGATGCGCAGCCAGAGGACGAGGCATCGAATTTGTACGGCGGCAACGAATGAGGCGACGTTTTTCGCGTAGCGCGTGGCGATGCCCCTCCATCGCTTGAGATGTAGGAAGGCGTTCTCGACCAGATGGCGCAGTTTGTAGAGCGCCTTGTCATAGGCCCTGGGTTGCTTGCGATTCTTGCGCGGCGGAATCACGGCCTGGGCACCTTGCGCTTGGGCTTTCGCCACGATGGCATCGCTGTCGTAGCCTTTGTCAGCAAGCAGGCAGTCCATCTTGAACCCGTCCATCAACTGCTCAGCCTCTGCGCAATCTGCTCGGGTACCTTCTGTAATAGCCGCTCTGAGCGGCAGACCATGCGCATCCACGGCCAGATGTATCTTGGTGTTGAGCCCCCTTTTGTACGGCTCATGCCCTGATTGCCTCCACGCGCTCCCGCTGCGTGCGGGTGAACCTTGCAATGGCTGGCATCCAGCATGAGCCATTCGAAATCAGGCTCCACAATGAACTGCTCGAGCAGCGACTCCCAAATGCCCTGGTCACGCCAGCGGCAAAAACGCCGATGGGTGTTTTTCCACCCACCATACGAGGCCGGCAGGTCTCGCCACGGCGCGCCGGTGCGAAGAATCCAGAACACGGCATTGATGAATTGGCGGTTGTCCAGCGCAACCCCACCCCAAACCCCCGCTCGCCCCGGCAGATGGGGCTCGAGCAATTCCCAGTGCCTGTCTGATAGGTCGTGTCGATGAAGAGTCTCTGGCATCTCAATAGCGCAGTCGTTGCAAACAACGCCATCATGCCATATCTCGTGACGACACTATCTAACGCGACAGGATAGAACTTTATTTTTCAGGATAGAATTTCATTTGGCGTCAACAGTGGCGCTGATCCTGGCCGGTTTCGTCAACGTGCTGGCTGAAGTGAAACAACCGGGGCGGCTCATTTTTGGCTACTTCCTTGGCTGGTCCAACTGGGATACGGCCATCATCAAATACGGCATCATCCTGCTACCGATTTTTCTGGTGGTGGCTTGGTGGCTGAGTTTCCAATGCATCCCGCGCGCGAGGCTGGGCGCCGAGATCGAGAAGCTTTCAGGCATCTGGCGCAAGCTGGCCGACATTTTTAGCCTGTGGAGCCGGCATTACAGCGTGTTTGAATCGAAGTGGCTCAAACCGGTGCTGGTCACCACCGTCTTTCTCGGATTGTTCGCCCCGCTGCATTCCGCAGTGTTCCTGATGAACGAACATGGGGTGCCGGTGTGGAATTCGCCTGCGGCGGCCATTCTCTTTTTCGCGAGCGCCATTGCCGTGGCTGCCCTCGCCGAACTGGTGGTGATTCCCGCGCTGGCCTGGGCCGTCACAGCCACCAGGCCTGCCGCGCAGACCGGCCATCGCATCACTGCCGCAGTTGCGCTCGGCGTATGCCTCGTGACCTGGTATGGCTGGATGTGGTGGCTCGGGCGTTTTGGCTCCATTGAGGAGTTGCGCGCAGCCAACTTGTTCATGGGTCCGTATGGCGCGGAAATCACCTGGAACTGGACCGTCATCGGCCTCCTGATCCCGCTCGTGCTGCTGCTTCTGCCCACTGGGCGCGGCTATGGAGCGCAATGGCTTGCCTTCCTGGGTGCAACCTGGGGCTCGTATGCCGCGCGCATCGGCATCGTCATCGGCGGCGAGGCCATCAACCGGAGCGGGGCCGGTTACTACACCTTCCATTTGAATTTCGGGGAGCTTTGGTACACCGGTGTCAGCGTGCTGCTGTTCCTGGGCATCCTGGCTGCGCTGCTGGCCGCCATGCCGCGCGACGCGCAATCCGCACCCTTCTCCACTGCGAAAAAGGTTTGACATCATGGACATCTCACGACGTGGTCTTCTGACTCTCGGGGCCGTCGCCGGACTGGGCGCGGGCACACTCGGGTTTTCCAAACGCCTGATCGATCTGGTGCCGCTGACCAACCGCGGGCGAAAAGCCCTGCATCCCATTTAGAGATCGTTAATAAATTAAGTGTGCACTTCTATGCAGGCTTGATGGTGTAGTTCCAGTCACCGTGGAAGGCGTTGCGGTCGATGGGAATGGCGGCGAAGTCGGCGTCAGAGACGCCCACCCCCTTGGGATAGAGGCCGGCGTCGAGTTCGGCGTGCACGGTCAAGCCGCTGCGCGTGCGGGTGTTGGCGATCAGATTCACGATGACCTCATGGCTGATCAAGGGGCGGCCGCGCCAGTTCATGGTGATGAACGCGAACAGGCGGTGCTCAATCTTGTTCCACTTGCTGGTGCCTGGCGGGAAGTGGCAGACGTGGATGGTCAACCCCGTCTCCTGCGCGAGGCGACTCAACTCCAGCTTCCACAGGCGCACCCGATGCCCGTTGCTGCCGCCCCCATCGGCGGTAATGGTCAGTTGCCGGGCCTCGGGGTAAAGCGGGCAGCCCATGGCAAACCACCAACGCCGGATCGTCTGCACCGCAAACGCCGATGTGTCGTGATCGGTGCCCACGCTCACCCAACCTGCGTCCGCCCCGATGTCATACACCCCGTAGGGATTGGCGCGCCCCAGGTCGGGATCCACAAAGTCGTGCACCTTGACCTGTACCGGTTCGCCGCTGGGGTGCCACTCGCGCCCGTTGTTTTTGTACGGCCCCACCAACTCCTTCTTCTTCGTGTCCACCGAGATCGCCGGTTGCCCCGCCTCCAGGGCTGCACTCACCGTGGCATTGATGAACTCGAACTGGGCGTTGCGATCCGGGCTCTGATGCCCCTCAATGACCTTGGCGTTGCCTTGCAAGCTGTAGCCCTGGGCCTTGAGCAGCCGCCCCACCACGACGTGGCTCACCACGTGGCCGCGCGCCTGGAGTTCATCGGCCAGCACCCGCAAACTCTTGCAACTCCATAGCAAGGGAGATTGCGGATCGCCGCGCGTCGCCGGACAGACCAGGTCGAGTAACTCGGGCACCAGAGTGCTGTCCTTCTCGGCAAGCCTTTTGCGCCCTGCGCCAGGAGCTCGCACCCGAGCTCCTGCGTTTCCATCTCCCGGGGCCGCATCCCCGCGCGTAGCAAGCGCCCCAACCTCCTGGAGCCCGGAGAGCACCGTACGACGCGAGACCCCCGTCGCCGCCGCGACATGGGAGATGCCGCCGCGCCCCAGCACCAGCGCTTCGACGCCCACAAACAGTCGGCGCTGGCGCTCATCAAGCACTCCGCGCAGAACCTCCCATCGCCGCTTGATCGTGGATTCGCCTTGCATCCTGCAAGACTAGTCCTCCTACTCTGATTGAGCAAGTTATTTGTTAACGATCGCTTACGGCAACTCCAACACCCCGGAATGGCTGCGCGACACAGCCACGGGCAAGCTCGTGCCCAACCCGCAATGGGCCCTGCGCCACACGGTGGAACGATCGACATAGCCGTCGAACGGTGTGGGCATGGGCATGAGTTGCGGCTGCTCGTGCTCAAGCATCTCGGCCACGGTGAACTGGCTGAACTCAGGATCATAGATGCCGCGCCGGGGAACACCACCCAGCGCATGGAAGCTGCGCGTGTGGACGTCGAAGAGCATCTCGTGGCCTTGGCTGGGATAGGCCACCAGCCAGAAGGCGCGACTGGCGCACAGCTTCAGATGAGCAACCTGCACCTTGTCGTGCACCCCACCCACCACCATGCCTTCCTCGCTCCAGTCGAACTGGAACGCTTCGCCCAACTCGAACGTCAACGGCACGAAGGCGTGCAAGTCGGCAGTGCCATCCTCCTGGCGCCAGCCACGCAGCACATCGGTGATGCGGCTGTAGGCGCCGTCGTAGCCTTGCCGTTGCAACTCGGCGTGCAATGCCTTGGCTGTGCGCCGCCGGGCCTTGGGACGTCGGGCATTGATGGCCACGGCTTGCTGGAGCCACTCCACGTAGGGCTCCAGCTTGATCGAAGGTTGCGTCCGGCGTGCCGCGTACTGCGGCACTTCATCGCCCGACTGGCGTAACCATGTGCGAACCGTGTTGCGCGAGACTCCCGTGCTGCGGGCAATCTCGCGGACGGATTTGTGCTGGCGGAAATGCAACCGCCGGATCTTGCCAATCATGTCCATGGTGATCACTCCTGAACTCCTGTGCCTCAAAAGGCAGCAGGTTAGGTTGAACACCCGGGTCAATTTTCGTTCGGCGCGAACAGGTCACAGTGCAACGGCCATTCGACGGGCAGCCACCAGGTCGTCCTGTTGCATCAATTCAAACAGCCGGACATGATGCGCCGATGCGGCAATCGTGCCATGCGCCCCCAGCAGAGGGCCGCAAAGTCCTGGCTGTCATCACCCGACAAAACGCGTAAGGGCGTTTCATGCACGAACTGCAAGATCCGCTCTGACGGAGGTGCACGAAGAAACTGGGCTGACTTCAACCCCCGTGCTGTGCCGTTATCGCACTGTGCCAGGCGGCAGCAAATCATCGTCTGCGACCGGCGCAGCATCTGGGCTGGCCTCCAGCCAGGCATCGAACCCGCTCAGATCACCACGGCTACGCCGCTGCGCGAAATAAGCGCTCGTCTTGAGCGCTGACACCTTTTCGGCAATGGCCGTCACAAAAAACTGATTCATCGAGACATGCTCATCGAGCGCCACTTTTTTGGCGTACTCCATGAGCGAATCCGGCACGCGCAAGGCATAGTTGGCCATCAGAATCTCTCCAGTTGAAGGGTTTGCAAAAAGGCTCCGGGCGTGAGGACTGGAAGGCCAAACCGATGGGCGGGCACGAAATCGCGGCCATTGAGTGTGACCAGCGCATCGGCCCGGCCATTGAGCGCGGTTTCCAACACCATCTCATCGGCGGCATCGCGGAGCTGCGGCCGCCAGAGGAAGAACAACTCCACAGGCTCGGCCAGCAGGCAGAACGCGTCCAGGAAAGCCTCCACCATCGGTGCCGTCCTGTGACTCGCAGCGAGCTGCTCCGGGCGCGAAAGCACGGCTTCATATTCAAGCACCAGGGGCACCGATGCCAGCGCCAACAATTGGCCCTCACGCATCGCTCGCAGTACAGCGAACGATGCGCCAAGGCGGCTGCGTGACGCAGCAACCAAGACGTTGGTATCGAGCACAACGCGCTTTTTCATACTGCCGATGATATAACAAGAAAGATCTGTTTGCCCAAAGGGCCACCCACCAGCGCCACTCGGCAGGTATGGTCAGCGGGTCGTAGAGGTCAGCGAGGGTCGATGCTGGGCACAAGGCGCGCGCATCGAGGATCGCCTGGACTCCAAAAACGTGTGAGAAGCGTCGTGCCGAAACGCGGGACAAAACAGGGTGTCGGGCACAGCCTGACCAAGGGGCCGGTTTCGCCTGGAGCGCGAGCGACAGGTGAAACCTAGGCTTACCTTGCCCAGATGGAAAAAACCAACAAAACACTGATCGAAACACTACCTGTAGTTGCCCGGACCAAGACCATGCACTACATTTAGCGCATGTTGATTAGCCCCGTGATTTTGCGCGCCGCATTGGAGCGCCCCATCGCAAAGCACCGCCCTGTGCTGGGGGCGGTGTTGGGGGCTGGCGTTGGCATGGGTTTGATTGCTGGATACGGGGCGATGTTGGCCGGTTCGGCTTGGGCGATCATTGCGCTACTCGTTACCCTCATTGCGGCGGCAGAAACCTCCGCCGGTGTTGCACGACTCTTTGCACGCCAGGCGCGCGAGTTTGCGCGCGCCAACGTCGCCTTGATCGCTTCAGCCCTACGCGCGACAATCGATGCCGTAGGCGTGGTCGCTGCACTGCGTGCCGTGGTCTTGCCGCGTCTGCAAGCCTTGACGTGTAAGGCGGCCATCCTGCCGCCTGTGCGCATCGCCCACCGCCGTATCGCCCATATCGCCATCACCGCGCGCGTCGTCCCCGCGCCGATCTGCCGCGCCTAGACGCGCGGGCTGCACTCCGTTCCTCGGTTTTGCTGCGCACTGCGCAGCCCGCGTCGTACCTCCCAAGCAGCGCATGACGGAGGATGACGATGTCACCCCATAGTTCCACCCACCCAATTAGCGTCGATACGCTCTTCAGCGCATTGATCGCCCAGGGCGCGCCGATGGTCATGGCCCTGGATGACTCCTATCTTTGCCAGACGCTGGGCTATACCAGCATCACCGCCGCACAAAAGCGCCGCGAGCGTGGCGACTATCCGCCGACCACGTACATCGGCGGGCGCGTCGTGGTCATGCTGCCAGCCCTGGCTGCGTGGCTTGCCACAAAAAGCGCCACACCTGACGCCGCCGCGCCACGACCCGCCGCAGATCTGAATCCCGCATCATCACTGCGCAGACGTGGCCGCCCCCGCAAGGCTGTGGCGACGCCCGCCACCATCGGATCGGGAGGTGCGCGATGACGGCCCTGGCCCTGCTTGATCGGCTTTCGGGCGTCAAGCGCACCGGCCCCGGTCGCTGGCTGGCGCGTTACCCCGTCCATGACGACTGTCGCGTGAGCGTGGCGCACGCCCGGATGCTTGCCGGAGTGCAACTTGCGGGGATGCGGCCATGAGCGTGATTGCCGAAGCAACCCGAAAACTTGATCACACTGCGTGTGGTGCGTCCATTCTCGACTCCCTGGCAGCGCGTGCCGGTCAACATCTTGCCCCACGAACGCCAGAAGACGCTTTGGAGCCTTTGCCGCTGCCTGCTGCGATACGCCGGGCGGAAGTGTTACTCAAACCGGAGATTGACGCAGGCAGCGATGGCTACCCGACCGATGCGCTTGGTCCCTTGGCGCAAGTGGCATGTGACTTGGCCTACGGTGCGCAAGTATCCCCCGCCATGGCCGGGCAATCGTTCCTCGCAGCAGCCGCCTTGCTGGCGCAATCGCGGGCCAACGTGCGCACCATAGACGGCGGAGTCCGACCCCTGAGCCTGTATTGCTTGACCGTGGCGCGATCTGGCGATGGTAAGGACATGGCTGACCGCGTGGCCCTGCGCGCGATCCATGAGTTTCAACGCGAAGTGGGACAGGCATGGCTGCGTGAGGTGGAGGTGTACGAGCAAGCGGAGCAAGAATGCCCCCAAGCCTGCGTCCCCTCCCCCTGCCCCTTACCGGCTGGCAGGCGACATCACTATCGAGGGTCTGCACCGATCCTATGCCGAAGGTGTCGCCGGGCAAGGCGTGTTTTCGACTGAGGCGGGCGTCATGCTCGCCGGGCATGCCATGAGCCAAGACCATCGCACCAAGACGGCGGCGTCTTTGTGCGGCTTGTGGGATCGTGGGCACCTGTCCGTGATCCGAGGCGGCGGTGGAAGATTTGAGCGCTACGGCGTGCGCTTGTCGGCGCACCTGCTGGCGCAACCCGAGGCGTTGGGTGACACCCTATCTGACGAGTCTTTATCGGGAATCGGCTTTTGGCCCCGCTTCTTGCTGGCATGGCCCGAGGAACTTGCTCCTCGCGTGTTCCGCCCTTGGCTGCCCGACGAATCTCCAGCCATTGCCGGCTTCTTGGCGCGCTGCACGGAACTGTTGCGTGATCCCATGCCAGATCACTGCGACGACCTACCCGTCATCGAACTATCCGCCGATGCGCGGCAGGAACTAGCCGCGTTCTTCGAGCTCATGGAGCATGAGGCCCGACGCGGCGACCTGCGCCCCGTGCGGCCCTTTGCACTGCGCGCAACCGAACAGGCTTGCCGCATTGCAGGCGTTATGGCGACGTGGGCGAACGAGCCCATGATCGACCGCGAAACGGCGCAAAACGCGATCCGCCTGGTCCGCTACGCGCTGCAAAGCTGGCTGACTGCGCTGGGTGGCAAGGCCGATCCGGCGCCTGACTGGGCACTGACGCTCTATCGCTGGCTCGCACCGAGGGGCGAGCCGATGTCAATCCGCGACATTCCCCGTATTGGCCCGGCGATCCTCCGATCTGCAAGCCGAAGGGACGCAGCCCTTGACCGGCTTTTAGCCGCCGGGCTGGTGGCCGTTGGCACCGGTGCAGTGCGCGCACTGGGAGTGGATCAGGCGAAAACGCAAACGACCCGTGCGAATGCTGCGAATCCTGCGAAAGCCCGCATGGATACTGGGTTTGTGGACCATGCGAATGGTTGCGAAACGCTGCGAATGACCACCCCGGCGGCCTGCGAATTCGCAAGCATTCGCAAGCCTTCGCAACTGGGGCAAAGCCAAGCGCAGCAAGGCTTTTCGCAGGATTCGCAACATTCGCAAGGGGGAAGCCTGCAAACCGTGAAGCTCGCCCCGCACGATGACAAGGTGGCGCTATGAATCCCAGCGCCCTGCTTGCTGACCTGCGCGTGTCCGGTTTCACCATCCAACCCGACGGCGACACGTTGATCGTGTCCCCGGCATCGCGCCTGACCGATGACCTGCGCGAAGCGATTCGCCAAACCAAGCCTGATCTGATGGCGCTGCTGTGGGCAGAAAACCTGCGTGAGCACTTCGAAGAACGTGCGGCAATTCTCGAATGCGACGGTGGCCTATCGCGCAACGAAGCCGAGGCCAACGCGCGCGCGTCAACCGGCCTGCTGGCGCGCAACCTTGGCCTGCCGTGGCGGGCACTTCGCGAGGCTCTTGGCGACCCTGATCTGCCTGACACCTTGACCCCGGTTGACGGTGCTGCCTACGGCCTGCCGCATTGGTGTGTGAGCCCAACTGGGCGGGCGATACGACAAGGTTTCTTCCGCCACGACCAAGGGACAGCCTAATGGGCACACCACGACACACTGCGCAGACTCGTTTTTTTT
This sequence comes from Thiomonas sp. X19, assembly GCF_900089495.1. Classification (NCBI taxonomy): domain Bacteria; kingdom Pseudomonadati; phylum Pseudomonadota; class Betaproteobacteria; order Burkholderiales; genus Thiomonas; species Thiomonas sp. X19. Next base: position 2,211,618 of record NZ_LT605203.1, read on the forward strand.
GTGGGGCAAGGTAAGCCTGGGTTTCACCTGGCGCTCGCGCTTCAGGCGAAACCGGCCCCTTGGTCAGGCTGCGCCCGACACCCTGTTTTGTCCCGCGTCTCGGCACTGCGTTTCTCTCACCTTTATGGAGCATCGACATGACTCAATCATCCACCATCTTTGAACGCATCGATCAGGCTGCAAAACTCTCCCGTCAGCTCACGGGCAAAGCCGCAGCGCGCACCGTCAGCGATGCGTTCGTGACCGAGCGTATCGCTGACATCAAGGCACTGCACCAAAGCGGTGTGCCGCTGGCGCGCTACGCGCGGCTCGTTGCTCCCGCCCTTGGCGTGCGTCCTTCGGCACTGCTGGCGGCTTTTGGACGCGCTGGCCTGACATCGCAGCCCACCGTGCCGCACGCGTCGGAGGTTGCCAAGACCGAGACGACAACCGCAACTCCGGCACCTGTCATCACGGCCAAACCGCGCGACATCCACGATCTGCCAAGCTGGGCCGATGGTTCCGACAAGCGGGATGACGAATCCGACGAGGACTATCGCCTGCGCAAGCAGCTTGAAGGGCCACCAAGCGCCGGGTTCAAAGCCATCGGGGAATCACCCGACGAACGCGCCGATATGCTGCTCAAAAGCGGCAAGCTCGGCTTCGGTGCGTCAGGCGTGACCGAGAGCGACCGCAAGATCATCATCGCGCTCATTGAGCGCTTTGGTGCCAATGCCGTGGAGCGGCGCATCGACATCGAACGCAAGGCGTCGCCGGGGGACAAGCTCTACCCGAGCAAGCTGCGCGCACGCATGACGGGAGACTCTCATGCGTGAGCGAACCGTTCACCTGGCGCTGCGCGCAACGCCTGCCGAGGCTGCACTGATCCGCCATATGGCCGATGCGGCGATGCTGACGACAAGCAGCTACCTGCGCACCATCGCTCTGCGTGGCGATACGCGCGTGGCCCGGCTGCAAACCCTGCAAGCCGAGCTGCGGCGTCAAGGCGGACTGCTCAAGCATCTAGCCGCACGCGGCCAGCTCGACCGCAGCGCCGTGGAGCTGGCTCTGACGCAATGGCGCGCCACCATCCAGCACATCGCCGAGGTCGCCGATGCTTGCCAAAGTCATCACACGTAAAGCGGCCTCACGCGGATTTGGCGAGGCCGTGCGCTATATCGCCCGCGACAACCCAGGCCAGGTCGCAGAACCCAGCCCCGAGATGGGCGCGCTCAACCTCGACTGCCCGCTGGACACCCCAGAGGATCGCCAGACCGCCATCGACATCCTCGACGCCACGGCTGCGGCGGCACGCAACACGACTGCGCGCGGGCCGGTGTACCACGTCACCCTCGCTTGGCAGGAGGCCGAGCATCCCGAGCGCCAGCAGATCGACGCAGCGTGCGAACACCTCATGAAAACGCTGGGCTTCGAGGGGCACGAGGCGCTGTGGGCGCTGCACCGCGACACCGACCACGATCATGCGCATCTGATCGTCAACCGCGTGCATGCTGACGGCCATACGGCCAAGGTGCCCAAGTATGACTGGCTGCTCCTGGACAAAGCCATGCGCGAAATCGAGCTTGCTCAAGGCTGGCGACACAGCCCCGGCCCTTATGGCGTCGTCCACGATCAGGGCAAGGCTGGCATCGTGCGCATGAGCCGCGCCGAGCGCACCGCCCTGGGGCAGCTCGACGGGGGGCAACGCGTGAGCAACGCGGCCAAGGCGGCTGAGCATCGCAACGCCGGGGCACAGTCGTTTCAGGCATGGCTTGCCGGAGAACCGGCTCAGGTCATCCGCATCGCCGTGCAGTCCCCAGAAGCAAGTTGGCAAAGCGTGCACCAAGCCGCAGCGCGTTACGGTGTGACAATCCAGCCCAAGGGTTCCGGCATGGTGGCAACAACCACGCTCGACGATGGACGCGTGTTGGCGGCCAAGGCGTCGCAGATGGGGCGTTGGGCAAGCAAGGCCGCCCTGGAAAAAGCGCTTGGCCCCTATGAGCCATCAGGCGGCCCTATGCCAGAACCCAAAGTGACTTATGCCGCTGCGCTGGACGGCCAGCGCGCCAGCCTCCGGGGTGAACCGCAGCATGCCAGCGCCGACCCCGAACGGCAGCGCCGCCGTGCTGAGCGCGCCCAGGTACGCGCCCTGCTGGCTGCGCGCTTCAAGGCCGAGCTGGAGGCGATCAGGAAACAGCGCCAAGCGCTGCGCAATGCGATGACCGCGCGTCACCGTGACGAGCGGCAAGCGTTGACCCACACGCTGCGTGGAGAACGTGCCGCTGCACTGGCCGAGCATCGGCGCGATGGCATGGACGCTAAGGTTGCTCTCAGCTACCGGGCATGGGAAGAAGCCAAGGCCAAGGAAGCACTCCAGAAGCGCCAGGCCGTCGAGCGCAAAGCGTTGACGGCCAAGATTCCACGGACTGAAGTGTGGCGCACCTGGTTGGAGCAGCAAGCCGAGCTGGGCGATGAGACGGCCAAGGCAGCGCTGCGCGGCATCCGCTACCGCGAGCAGCGCAACAGCAAGAAGCACAAAGAGCAGGACGGCATCGAGGGCGAAGATCTCGACCCGCTGCGCAAGCTCACCGTGGCCGCGCTCGATGTGCAGATCGACCACAAGCGCCAGCTGGTGATCTACCGTGGGCAGGACGGACAGGACAAGTTCACCGACACCGGGCCGCGCATCGTCATGCACGACAAGGCTGCTGACTCCCTGGAGGCGGCCTTGCGCATTGCAGCGCAGAAGTATGGCGGCAAAGTGGACGTCACGGGAAGCAGCGAATTTCGGGAGCGGGCGGCGCGTGAGGCCGTGCGACTGGGCATCGTCGTCACCAATGCCGATTTGCAGCCTATCGTCGCCGATGAGCTGCAAAGTCAACTGGAGCGGCAGCCGCGGCAATCGCCAGTCAAACCTGCTCCCCAACCGCCAAGCGCGCCACGGCCCCGCTACGTGATCGACACAGCCTTCATGGCCGCCGAAGCCGCTCTGGCGCACCTGCCCGTCGCGGGATGGGACGCCATCGAAGCGGCGGGGCAAGGCAAAGCGCTGACCGCTGAACAGCAAGCTGTGCTCACCGACCCGGCGCGTCAGGCCCTGGTTGATGCCAAAGGCCAGCTCACCGTCGCAGGACAGGCGGTCTACAACCGGATGCAGGAACAAGGACTTTTGAAACACAAGGCCCAGAAGAAAGAGCCGCTGCACTTGCCCACAGAAACTGTGGACAAAGCCAAGGACAAGAGCGCAGAAAGGCAGCCAGTGCATGCGCCAGCACAGGCCTCGCCCGAAATGCCTGAAAAACAGGTACAGGCAGCACCCACGAAATCCAACGAATCCCCCTACCCCGGCATCGACCAGGCGCTGGCGCAATGGGAGAAAGCCCAAACCGGGGGCGAGAAGACCGCAGCAGCCACGGCCTGGATGCGCGCCATCGACCGCATCCGGGCCGACGGCGGCAGTGCGGGAGATGCTGCGCAATACACCATCGGTCGCATGGACGATGGGGCGGGTGCACTGATGCACCAGGTCGCAATCAACTCTGAAATCGAGCGCTCAAGAGGGATTGGGCGGTGAGCGGCGATGCGGCGCAGCGGCAATCGCAATCGTCGCATCCGGGCCGCTACGCAATGTCGCAACCTTGTCTCAACAAACCGGGGGCAAGACTGTGGACAGAATCCGCAAAAGCGCGGCACAGCAGGTGCGCGCTGCCGTGCCTGAAAAGGTCTGCGCTGCGAGAACCATCGCTGTGGCCACCCGGCCTCATGAGATCGACCAGACCGCGCAGGGGGAGCCGCAAGGGGAGCTGTAAAAGGCGCGGCGTGGGTGTGTTTTGGGGGAATCTAGGGGGAATCTAGGGGGAATAAACCCGCGAAATTCACCATTTAGACGAAAAAAAGCCCACAGTGTTGGTGTGGGCTTGTTCTCTAAGTCATTGATTTACTGAGTAAATTTGGTCGGGGCGAGAGGATTCGAACCTCCGACCCCCTGCACCCCATGCAGGTGCGCTACCAGGCTGCGCTACGCCCCGTCGACCAAGCCGAAGACTATAGCAGATCACTCGAGGCTCAACAGCGCGCGCAATGCCTGCAATTGGCTGCGTAGATCGTCCTGTGTCGCGGCAGGCCAAACGGCGGGCTCGCCAATGGGCAAGCGCTGAAGTGGCGATGCGGCATCTTGTTTATCGGAAAATCTGCGGCCCATTGGCATGTGAACCGTGGATCCCGCGGTCTCTTCGGTGTCGTGCTGGGAAGCCTCGCCCTGTGATAGCCGCGCCCGTGCTCCCTGAATGGTGAAGCCTTGGTCGTAGAGAAGTTCGCGGATGCGGCGAATCAGGAGAACCTCATGGTGCTGGTAATAGCGGCGATTGCCGCGGCGCTTCATCGGCCGCAGTTGGCTGAATTCCTGTTCCCAGTAGCGCAGGACATGCGACTTGACGCCGCACAATTCGCTGACTTCACCGATGGTGAAGTAGCGCTTGGACGGGATGGGCGGCAAATCCGAAGAGTCGGTCATGGTGAGGAAGAAAAAGCAATGCGTGTGCGTTGAGACATGACCGGACTATAGGACGCTACAGGTCGGTGTATTTTCGCGTCCCGCCAGGGCCGGCTGAAGCCCGCTCCTGGTCATCACGCTTCGTCATTGAGTTGACTCTGCAGTTGTTCTTTGAATTTCTGACTGGGGTGAAAGGTGACGACGCGCCTGGCGTCGATGGGAATGATTTCCCCCGTGCGCGGGTTGCGCCCCGGACGCTGGGCCTTGTCGCGCAACTGGAAATTGCCGAAGTTCGAAAGCTTCACATCGTGTCCGGATGCCAGTGCGTCACGAATGAGGTCGAAGAATGCGTCGACCATGTCTTTCGACTCACGCTTGTTCAGGCCTATGCGTTCGTACAGCAGTTCGGACAGCTCGGCCTTGGTCAGGCTGGGCGTCTGTAGCGTGGTGACGAGTTTTTCCATGTTCTGTGGCTCCCCTATGTTCAACGTCGGTAGGCGCGGTCAGTTTCTCAGGCTGGCACCGAGAGTCAGTCGCATGGCCTCGATCACACCTTCACTTGCGGCATCGGCTTGCATATCGGTCAAGGTCTCCGCAGCCTGTAGCGTCAGGCGCAGTGCCACGCTTTTGCGCGTCTTGCCTTCTTCGTGCTGGGGAAGAAAGACATCGAAAAGCTCGACATCCTGGACGATACCGCAACGCGCATCCGATGTACGCGCCTCGCGCACGACTTGCAGGATCCTTGCCGCGGGAATGGTTCGATCCATCACGAAAGACAAGTCGCGCAGAATGGCCGGTGCACGTGCCACGGGGCAGACTGTTGGCATGGCCTGCGATTGCAGGGCCATGGCATCGAGCTCGAACACCACTGGAGCATGAGGCAAAGCGTACTTTTGCATCCAGCGGGGATGCACCTCACCGAGGATGCCGACCGCTTGGCCATTGAGTAAAACCGCTGCGCTTCGACCAGGATGCAAGGCCGGATGCACCAATGGCTCGAAGCTCAACAAACCAGCGCCGGCGCAGAGCTGCTCAATGTCGTTCTTCACGTCGAAAAAATCCACCAGGCGTTCGGCCTGCGCCCACTGCATGGGCCAGACCGGGCCATAGGCCAGGCCGCCGACGCGCATGGGCTGCGCAATGCCGGCAGGCTGTGCCGCATTTGCTGCGCGCGTGTCGCGCATGAACACACGCCCCAGTTCGAACAATCGAACACGCCGCGCCTTGTGGCTCAAGTTCAGGCGCAGCGCCTGGAGCAAGCCGCCGAGCAGACTGCTGCGCATGACGCTGGCCTGCGCCGCGATGGGGTTCAGCAGTTGGATGGGTTGGGAATTGCCGACAAGAGCGGTTTCCCACTCAGGTTCGGCGAAACTGAAATTGATGGTTTCCTGATACGCGCGGGCAGCGAGCAATTCGCGCAGCGCATGCTGACTGCGCTGCCCTTCGGGGGCAGGCAGCATGCGGGCCTGAGCGAGGGGCGGAACCGTGGGAATGTTGGCATAGCCATGAATGCGAGCGACTTCCTCGATCAGGTCTTCTTCAATCTCGAGATCGAAACGGTAGCTTGGCGGGGTGACGCGGAAAGCGACGTCAGCGCCAGATCCTTCTTGCTGGAATGGCAAACCGAGGCGCGTAAAAACGTCCGCCATGCGATCAACGCCGATGGACACGCCCATGATGCGCTCGCAACGTGCCGCGCGCATGCGCACCGGTTCGCGTTCCGGCAACTGCAGGATGTGGTCGTCGAGCGGGCCCGGCTGCCCACCGCAGATGTCGAGGATGAGGCGGGTGATGTGCTCGGCGTGCTGCGTGGTTGTTGCGGCATCGACCCCGCGCTCGAAGCGCATGCCGGCATCGGTGGAAAAGTTGTAGCGGCGGGCACGACCACGGACGGCGTCGGGCCACCAGAACGCTGCTTCGACGTAGACATTGCGCGTGTCCAGGCTGACGGCCGTGGCGTCACCTCCCATGATCCCGGCGAGGGACTCGATGCCGCGTCCAGCGGCAATGACGCCGACTTGCGCATCCACCTCCACGGTCTGCCCGTTGAGCAGCTTGAGCGACTCCCCCGGCCTGCCCCAACGCACCTCAAGGTCGCCTTCGACCTTGTCGAGATCGAACACATGCGAGGGCCGGCCGAGTTCCAGCATGACGTAGTTGGAGATGTCCACCAGTGCCGAAATACTGCGCTGGCCGGCGCGCTCCAGGCGCTGGCGCATCCAGGCAGGAGTCGGGGCCTGCGCATTCACGCCACGGATCACACGGCCGGAAAAACGACCGCAGAGTTCGGCTGCCTCGATGCGGACCGGCAGGACCTCATCCAGGGCCGGAATCACGGGAGGAAAACTGGGTTGCACCAACGGAGTTCCGGTCACTGCGGCCAGCTCGCGCGCCACACCCAACACGCTGAGACAGTGGCCCAAATTGGGCGTGAGCTTGATGGTGAAGACGCAGTCGTCGAGGTCCAGCGCCTGGCGCAAGTCCTGCCCGGTTTTGAGCTCTTGCGGCAAGGCCAGTAGGCCAGTGTGATCGGAGGACAAACCCAGCTCCTTGGCCGAGCACAACATGCCCTGGGAGGTCACGCCGCGCACGGTTGCCGCAGTCATCTGCAGCGGCTTCCCATCCGCCGCAGATGGCGGCAGCATGGCGCCCAGCAGGGCGCAGGGGGCCTTCATGCCCAAAGCCACATTGGGTGCGCCACAGACGATTTGCAAGGCCTCGGCTTGTCCCACTTGCACTTGGCAGACACGCAGCCGGTCTGCATTCGGATGGGGTTCGACCTTCACCACCTCGCCCACCACGACGCCACTGAATGCGGGTGCGGCGGCCTGCATGTCTTCAACCTCGAGGCCGGCCATGGTCAAACGGTCGGCAATCTGTTCGCTGCTCAGGTCCGGATTGCAGAACTGTCGCAGCCAGGATTCGGGCACTTGCATGGGCTAGGTTTCGTCGGGGTGGAATGAAGAAAGGTTGCGTGTCGAGGCAACGGCCTAGGGGCCATCAAGCCGGGTTGAACTGCTCGAGAAAGCGCAAGTCGCCACTGTAAAACTGGCGCAGGTCACCCACGCCATAACGCAACATGGTCAGGCGCTCGATGCCGGAACCGAAAGCGAAGCCGATGTATTGCTCGGGATCCAGGCCGAAGTTGCGCACCACCGTGGGATGCACCTGCCCAGCGCCGGAAATTTCCAGCCAGCGGCCTTTGAGCGGACCGCTGTCGAACATCATGTCGATTTCGGCCGAGGGTTCGGTGAAGGGAAAATAGGATGGCCGAAACCGCAGCGTGATGTCATCGCGCTCGAAAAACGTCTGCAGGAAACTGGTGTACACGCCCTTGAGGTCGGCCAGGGAAACACGCTCTCCAATCCACAGGCCTTCAAACTGGTGAAACATCGGCGAATGCGTGGCGTCACTGTCGACGCGGTAGGTGCGCCCAGGAGCAATCACCTTGATGTCGGGCATTGCACCTATACCTGCTGCGTAACGCTGCACATGCGCCCGCGCATGCCGGACCTGCATCGGCGAAGTGTGCGTGCGCAACAGCAATGGCTGGCCGCGTTCGTCCTCCACGTCCACATAGAACGTGTCCTGCATCGACCTGGCAGGATGGTTCTGCGGCGAATTCAACGCCGTAAAGTTGGTCCAGTCGTCTTCGATTTCAGGGCCTTCGGCCACGGCAAAGCCGATGGAACTGAAGATCTCCTCGATCCGCATCCAGGAACGCACCACCGGATGCAATCCACCGCCATGCTGGCCACGGCCCGGCAAGGTGACGTCGATGGCTTCGGCTGCGAGCTTGGCGTGCAACTCCAATTCCGCGAGGGCTGCACGCCGTTGCTGCAAGGCAGCTTCAATGCCCTGTTTGGCCAGATTGATGCTTGCGCCTTGCTCACGCTTGCGTTCAGGCGAGAGTTGCGACAAACCTTTCATCAGGGCCGTGATCGCCCCGGCTTTGCCAAGGTAGCGCGCCTTGGCGTTTTCCAACTCGGCAGGGTGCGAGATGGCCGCAAACTCCGTTTCGGCCCGATGCACCAGATCTTGCAATTCCGTCATGGCATGAAGACTCGTGTGAACGCACTACGACTGTGCTGCGAAGCGGCGAGAAAAAAGGCCCGGATTGACCAGGCCTTGGCATCGGGACGCCGGACGTGCCCCTGGGCACATCCGGTCGTTGAGCAGCACAGGGCTGCTGCAATCAGGCTCAGGCCAGCTTGGCCTTGACCTGTTCGACGATCTTGCCGAAGGCAATCGAGTCGTGCACAGCCATATCAGCCAGCACTTTGCGGTCGATTTCGATGGCGGCCTTTTTCATGCCGTTCATGAACACGCTGTAGCTCATGCCGCGTTCGCGCACTGCCGCATTGATCCGTGTAATCCAGAGCGCGCGGAACACGCGCTTCTTGGCACGACGGTCACGGTAGGCGTATTGGCCGGCCTTCATCACCGCCTGCTTGGCGATGCGGAAGACATTTTTACGACGGCCGCGGAAACCCTTGGCCTGATCCAGAACTTTTTTGTGGCGGGCGCGAGCCGTTACACCACGTTTGACGCGAGGCATTTGATCACTCCTTCATCAGAAAAAACGCGAGAGCCCTGGAGCTCAAGCAAACGGCATCATCTGGGCGACATGGCCCATATTCGTCGCGTGCACTTCGGTGGAGCCACGAAGATGACGTTTGTTTTTGGTTGTCTTCTTGGTGAGGATGTGACGCTTGAACGCCTGGCCACGCTTGACCGTGCCGCCTGGGCGGACGCGAAAGCGCTTGGCGGCGCTTTTCTTGGTTTTCATCTTGGGCATTGATTGCTCCATTGAGGTTGACATGGTCGCAGGCGTCTGCCGAAGCAGCACTTGAGCCTGCGCTCACTTGTAATCAGCCAGTCCCGATGCTCCGGGAATCTGGCTGTGGACCGCACACAGGCAGCGCCTGCGCATCGGATGTCGAGCAGCTGAGCTGCTATTTTTTCTTGCGAGGCGACAGCACCATGATCATCTGCCGCCCTTCGAGTCTGGGCATTTGCTCGACCTGGCCATGCGGCTCGAGGTCGTCGCGTACACGCTCCAGCAAACGCATGCCAATGTCTTGGTGGGTGATTTCGCGGCCGCGAAATCGCAAGGAAACCTTGGCTTTATCCCCATCATCAAGAAACCGCTTCAAGTTCCTGATTTTAATCAGATAATCACCTTCATCAGTAGCCGGCCTGAACTTGACTTCCTTGATCTGGATTTGCTTTTGCTTGAGCTTGGCTTCGTGTGTTTTTTTCTGTTCCTGATACTTGAACTTGCCGTAATCCATCAAGCGGCAGACCGGGGGCACGGCCGTCGGTGCGATCTCGACCAGATCGACGCCATGTTCTTCGGCCATGCGCAGCGCCTCGGTGATGGAGACGATGCCTAGGGCCTCGTTTTCCTCGCCCGACAGGCGAACTTCAGGGACGGTGATTTCACGATTGAGGCGGTGGGCCCTTTTTTCCGGGGCATTACGGCTCTGTACAGTAGCGATGGTTCAACCTTTCAATGCTGAGAACAACTGTGCACCCCGGCTATTGCAAATCAGCCAGTTCCTGGAGCATTCTTTGGGAAAACTCGGACAGGGGACGCACACCCAGGTCTTTGTTGCCACGCGCCCGCACTGCAACAGCCTGGGATGCGCGCTCCTTATCACCGACCACGAGCAGATAAGGAATTTTTTGCAACGAGTGTTCCCTAATTTTATAGGTGATTTTTTCGTTGCGCAAATCGGACTCGACTCTAAAGCCTTGTTTTTTCAGCGCTTGTGTCACTTCGGCGGCATAGGCGGCGGAATCGTCGGTGATATTGAGCACCATGGCCTGCACCGGCGCGAGCCAAAGTGGCAAGGCTCCGGCATGGTGCTCGATCAACACGCCGATGAAACGCTCCATCGAACCGACGATGGCACGATGCAGCATGACGGGTCGCACGCGGGCCGAATGCTCGTCGACATAGCTCGCGTCGAGACGCTCGGGCATCATGAAGTCAACCTGCATGGTGCCAACCTGCCAGGCGCGGCCGATCGAATCCTTCATGTGGTATTCGACCTTGGGGCCGTAGAAGGCGCCCTCGCCCGGCAGTTCGGTCCAACGCACACCGCAAGCCTTGAGCGCCGCGCGTAGCGCAGTTTCTGCCTTGTCCCAGACCGCATCGTCGCCAATGCGTTTTTCGGGTCGCAGGGCAATTTTCAGGTCGATCTCGGTGAAACCGAAATCACTGTAGACCTTCATGGCCTGCCGGTGAAAAGCGGTGACTTCGGATTCGATCTGATCTTCGGTACAGAAAATGTGCCCATCGTCCTGGGTGAAACCGCGCACCCGGAGCAGGCCATGCAGCGCGCCCGATGGTTCGTTCCGGTGGCAGGCACCGAACTCGCCGTAGCGCAGCGGCAAGTCGCGATAGCTGCGCAAGCCCGTGTTGAAGACTTGCACATGGCCAGGGCAGTTCATCGGCTTGAGCGCATACTCGCGCTTTTCCGACTCGGTGAAGAACATGTTCTCGGCGTAGTTGTCCCAGTGACCGGACCGCTTCCATAAGCTCACGTCCAGCACCTGGGGGCAACGAACTTCCTGGTAACCGCTGTCACGGTACACCTGGCGCATGTACTGTTCGACCGCCTGCCACAGCGCCCAGCCCTTGGGATGCCAAAAGGCGAGGCCCGGCGCCTCATCCTGGAAGTGGAACAGGTCGAGTTCTTTGCCCAGGCGACGGTGGTCGCGCTTCTCGGCTTCTTCCAATCGCTGCAGGTAGGCGGCCTGGTCTTCCTTGCGAGTCCAGGCCGTGCCGTAAATGCGCTGCAACTGCTCATTGCGGTGGTCGCCACGCCAGTAGGCGCCGGCAAGCTTCATCAGCTTGAACACCTTGAGCTTGCCGGTGGAAGGGACATGCGGACCGCGGCAAAGGTCGGTGAACCGGCCTTCGGTGTAGAGCGAGACATCTTCGCCTGCGGGGATGCTGGCGATGATTTCAGCCTTATAGATCTCGCCCTGGTCCTTGAAAAAAGGGACGGCCTCGTCACGCGGCAAAACACGACGCGACACGGGCTCGTCCTGCGCGGCAAGGGAAACCATCTTGGCTTCAATCGCCACCAGGTCTTCCGGGGTGAATGGCCGCTTGTAGGCAAAGTCGTAATAGAAGCCGTTTTCGATCACCGGGCCGATGGTGACCTGGGCTTGCGGGAACAATTCCTTCACCGCATAGGCCAGCAAATGGGCCGTGGAATGGCGAATGATGTCCAGCCCCTCCGCGTCCTTGTCGGTGACGATGGCCACTTGTGCGTCGTGGCTGAGGGTGTGGCTCAAGTCGACAAGACGGCCGTCAACCTTGCCTGCGAGCGCCGCTTTGGCTAGCCCCGGACCAATCGAAGCAGCGACTTGGGCGAGCGTGACGTCACCATCGAAGTGACGAACAGAGCCGTCGGGAAGCGTGATTTGAGGCATGGCGTGTGACTCTGGAAATGAAAAAGTGCGGTCAAGCCGCACTTTCAGTAGCCCCTGGAAGGAGCCGCGCGAACCTAACCCTGTTGTTCAAGGCTTGGGACAAGTTCGCGGTGTCATGACCATGGTGTCGCAGTTATTGTGTGTGCGCAAATTCGCGGGGGAAGCTCGCAGGAAGACTGGTAGGCGGTATTGGAATCGAAATCGCTCAGAAATCGTCCTAAGCTTTTGATTTTAAACATACCAAGCTTTATTGTGCTGAAAAAATACCGTCATTTGTACCGTCAAGAGCGAACGCGTTTTTGGTTCGATCGAGACGCTTAAACGGTGACCCAACTCTGAAGTCTAGCAAACCCCATTCGGAAGGCGGCTACACCACAGCCCATGATTTGCGATCTGGAGGCCCCGTAGAGGATCTCATGATGCTGTCCAAACTCATCTCCGTCGTGATCATTTTCCTGGTTGTGGCCTTTGGCTTGGCCATAGGCCTTGTCACGAACCATCTCGCTACTACGACTAGCGCAAGCTGGCAAGCCGTAAAGCCTCAGTTGCCAGGCCGCCAGACCCGCCGCAACTCCGGCTCGGCACGCACCCGACCCGTCGGGCTTTGCGCCAGTGGCTCCTTGCGCTGCAACGCATGCTGACGCGACGCAGGCAACAGGTCATGCGCTGAATCCAACTCGTGCATGTCCCGAGCCTTCCGAGGGTGGAGAGCCGAATTGGCCTGCCCAGGTCGCCGACGCATCGGCTGACGACGTTTCCTGCCCACGCGACGGTTGCGTCGACTTGCATTCGCTCGGTCCCGTGCTGAGATGGTTGGCATCCCCATCCCGGAGAGCCCACGATGCCAACCCGCCCCACCCCTCACCCCACCCCCCAAGCCTCATCCCCAGCCCCCTCCCCACCCCCATCGCCGCGATGCAGCCGCCTGGCCGCCCTGCGCGACATCCTGCTCGTGCTGTTCTGGACCGATTCGCCGGCCGGCCACCGCATCCGCCTGGGGCTGCAACGCCGCTTCGCACGCCGTGGCCAATCCCCCCAGGGCGCACGTCGCATGGCCGGCCTGCGTCTGGCCGCCGCGCTGGGGCTTGCCACCCTGTTCGCCCCCTGGCTGATCCTGGCCGCCGCCCTGGGCAGTGCCGCCCTGGCTTGCCGTTCAGCGGCAATGAGCCAGACATTCCTGCTGCTGGCCTTCGCCCTGGCCGCGCTCTACGGCCGCGGCATCCTGCACCTCGGCCGAGGCGATGCCTGGCTCAAGTCCATCTTCCGGGTCAGCGGCCAGGACCTGCAGGCGCTACCCCTGGACGCCACGCTGGCGCGGCTGCAGCCCCAAGCCCTGGGAGGCGAGACCCTGCGGCACTGGCAGCGCGCCCGGCGCTGGGCCTGGGCAACGGTGGCGCTGCTGCCGGGACTGGCTTGGGGTCTGGCGTGGAGTGTGGGCTGGATCCTGGCCCACCGGCCGGCAGACGGGTGTCTTGCGCTGATCTGGGTGCTGGGCACAGCGCTGGGGCTGGCGATGTGGCTGCCCAGCCGCTACGACCACCACGTGGTCCTGGCCTTCGGCCTGAGCCTGGATGCACCCCAAGCCACCGAGACAGCCGAAGCCACCGAGACTGACCTTGCCCCTGGAATCCGTATCCCATAGCCGACTCATGCACTGGCGTGCCGGGGTTGGTTGGCGAGCCAGTTTTCTTCGAACCGCATCGGGCTGACATAGGCCAGCGTCGAGTGCAGTCGGGTGCGGTTGTACCAGAGCATCCAGGCGACGACTTCGTCCATGGCCTGGCGCCGGGTCTTGAAGCGTTGCCCGTGTAGCCGCTCTACCTTCAACGAGCCGAACAGCGTCTCGCTGCAGGCGTTGTCCCAACAGTTGCCGCGACGGCTCATCGACGCGGTGATGCCGTATTCGGTCAGCGCATCACGGTAGTCCTTGGCAGCGTATTGGCTGCCGCGGTCGCTATGGAAGATCAGCCCGGCCTGCTTGCTCGGATGGCGCTTGAACCACGCCATGCGCAAGGCGTCGATGACGATGTCGCGCGTCATGTCCTGGCGCAGGCTCCAGCCGATGACTTGACGACTGAACAAGTCGATGACCACGGCCAGGAACAGCCACCCTTCGTCGGTGGCGATGTACGTGATGTCGCCCGCCCAGACCTTGTCGGGCTCGGCCACGTTGAATTGTCGGTCGAGCAGGTTGGGTGCGATCGGCAGGTCATGGTTGCTGTCTGTCGTGACCTTGAAGCGGCGCTTGCCCTTGGCGCGTATGCCATGCCGTTGCATGAGTTTCTGAACCCGCTGCTTGCCCACCCGGATGCCCCTGGCCAGCAGTTCCTTCCACGTGCGTGGCCAGCCGTAGCCGCCGCGCGTCTCGGCATGAATGGCCAAGATGTGCACCAGCAGCGCATCGTCGCTCAGGTGGCGACGCTGGGCAGCGTTGGCACGGCGAGCGAAGTGCTCGTGGTAGCCGGCCACGCTGACACCAAGCACCCGGCACTGCACCGAGATCGGCCACACACGGCGGTGACGTTGGATGAAGGCGTACTTCACTTCGCTGCCTTGGCGAAGTACGCCGTCGCTTTTCCCAGGATGTCGCGCTCCATCTTCACGCGCGCCAGCTCGGCCCGCAGCCGGCTGATCTCCATCTGCTCGGCGCTCACGACCTTGCTGTCGGCACCGGTAAGCTTGCCCTGCCGGTGGGCCTTGACCCAGTTGAACAGCGTCTGGTCCACCACGCCCAGCGTGCGCGCCGCCGCCGCGATGCTCTGGCCGCCTTCGACCAGGCGCACCGCCTCCTGCTTGAACTCCAGCGTGTACCGCGCCCGCCTTATCGTCTTCGTCATTTCTATATTCTCCTTGCTTGGATTGAATCACTCAGCAAGGGATACGTTTTTCGCGGGCAAGGTCAGACCATCCATGCACCCCAGAACGCTGCGCGCTGAATCGCGGGTTCCATCCACCCCCTCCAGCCCATCGCGTTCCTTCCCGATCGATTCCCCTCCATCCCGATCCATTCCCTTCATCCCCCTCCCTGCCACGCTGACCCATGACCCGCCACCAACGCCTGCTCGACGCCCTGAACGCCACGCCCCCGCGCGCGAGCGCCTCCGAACCTCCCGTCCCCCTGGTGCGCCTGTGGCTGCTGCGCATCCTGCTGCCCCTGGGCGGACTGCGCCAGCTCGTGCGCGACCCCCAGGGGGCGTCCCGTCTGCTCGCCGCCCTGGGTGTGCCGCGCGAACCTTGGGATGCGAGCCTGCACGGCAGCCTGGAGAGCGAGGCGGCCTTGGCAGCCCTGCGCCAGACCCTCGATCCGGTCTGGCAAGCGCTGGAGGCGCAGGCCGACGCTCTCGTGCCGCCGGTCGAGTTGAGCGAGAACCTGGCGCGCCTGGGGGCCCTGGTGCAGCTCTCGGCCGTGGACTGCCGGCTGCTGGGCTGTGCCTGTCTGTTGCAGGCGCTGCGGCTGTTCGAGGACGCCGCCGACACCCTGGGGGTGCTGACCCCGGCGAAGGCCATCGGGGTGCTGGCGACGTTGCTGGATGTGCCCGAGGTCGCGGTGAAGCGGGCGCTGGCGCCGGCGGGGGTGCTGGCCCACAGCGGACTGCTGAGTCTGAGGCGGGCGGGCCAGGGCACGTTGTCCACCCGGCTGGAACTGCTCTCGGCGTCCTTTGCCGAGGCCATGCTGGCGCCGGACACCGAGCCGCTGGCGCTGCTGCGTGGCGCGGTGGCCTCCAGTGCTCCGGCCCGGCTCACCCTGGACGACTATCCGCATCTGGGGCTGAGCCGGACGCTGCTGCGCACCTATCTGGCGTCGGCCCTGGGTCACCACCTGGCGGGAGGCAACAAGAGTGGCACCAATGTCCTGCTCTACGGCCCGCCCGATCACGCGACATGATGCTCACCTCACCACGTTATTGAAGTTCAAGAGAAATCTGTCGAGGATCGTCTGGGAGCGGACGCACGCCAGGCGATGAGACCGATGCGCGGACCTCGGGACGCTGTAAATCGGCGGCCTTGATGGCCCAAGGCGCGCCCTTGCAGGCCTGCGTGGCGGGAAGTGTAGCGACGCTGATCATGCGCAGCACCGTCATCTTGCTCGTCCCGAGCGCTTCAGCGGCTTGCTCCAGAGTCAACTCACCACGCGCTTCGCGCTCTCCATTTTGGTAGACCGCAATGTGGTGGTCGCCGCGGAACGAACGCACCCGCATTTCCGTCCAGGTATGCCCTTTGCCAGTCCGGTGGCCGAGACGATTCAGCAACGAGGCGATGCCAGCGTCACCCAACTGGCGTGCGAGCTGCACGATCAGAACCTGGACCCCAACATCGGTGGTCCAGCGGTGCTGTCCCGTGCGGTTCTTCACCACGCTCAATTCGGTGTGGTCGCCTCCCTGCCAATGCATGACGAGTTCGATGCGCGCCTCGTCCACGCGCGCCACGATCTCCCTGATCACGCAGCGCAGGATGCGCTTGCGCACGGCGTTGCTGGCCGAAGGATGGGACCACACCCGCGGCAAGTCGGTGCCCAGGGCCATGAGGTCGTCGCGCTGCTGTGGCGTCAGGCTCCATTCGGTCACGGTCTGCAGCGTCTTGATCTCCGCCTCGCGCCGGGTAACCTCGGAGAGGCGCTCGTTCCAGCGCCGCTCAAGTTCGGCGGCCACCAGTCGATTGCCGGGGTCAACGGCGTCGAACTGCCGCTGCGCACGCGCCGCCTCAAAGCGCGCCTGCTCCAACGCGAGTTCGAGCTGGCGCCGCGTCGCGTGCTCATCGTTGGCATGGTGCTCGATGGCACGCAGTGCGGCCTGCACCCCAAGCGGCAGCAGCACGCTCAGCACTTCGCCGGAGACGGCCTCGTCCACGCGCAGCGAGCCGAAAGAAATGCATCCAGGCACCGCGCCATGATTGATCGCGGCCCCCTTGCAGTGATAGCGGGCGATGGTGCCGTCGCTGCCGCTGTAGGCGACGTGCAGCTTGCGACCACAGTGCGCGCATCGCAGCAACCCGGCCAGCAATGCCTCTCCGCGCCGGGGTGCGCCGCGCGCCATGCTGCCGCGCATGTTGGTGTTGTCGGCGATCACGCGCTGGTTGTGCTCATAGGTCGGCCAATCAATGTACCCCTCGTGGTGCTCCTGGATCAAGACCTGCCAGTGCTCCTGGGCACGACGATGGCCGTGCACGACGCGCTTGCGGCCGGCTTCGATCCGGACGCGTGTCTCGGTGCGGCCAAACGCATAGGCGCCGGCATAGACGGGATTGGTGAGAATCTTGAGCACCGCGTTATAGACCGGCAGACGCCAGATCACGCAGCGCCGGCCGTTCTCGTAGACCGCCGAGGGCAGATCAATGCGCTCTTGTCGGAACCACAGCAGCGCCTGGCGCACGCTGCCGGCCTGTGCGAATCGACGGAACACGGCCGCGATCGCTTCGCGGATGCGCAGATCGGCGTCGCGTTCAATCCGGTCGCCCTCGCTGCGCACATAGCCGATCGCCACCGTCGTGTGCAGATCACCCCGCGCCGCCTTGAGCTTGAGGGCTTCGACGGATCGTTGGCGAAGGAGGGACAACTCCATCTCCGACATCGTGCCCTTCATGCCCAGCAGCAACCGGTCGTTGACGCTGCGTGGATCATAAATGCCGTCTTCGTCGACGATGAGGCTGCCCACCAGTGCGCAGAATTCCAGCAGCGTGTGCCAGTCGCGACCGTTGCGTGCCAGGCGCGATGCCTCAATGGACACCACGGCGCCGACCTGGCCGCTGCAGATCGCCGCCAGCAGTCGCTCAAAGCCTGGCCGTGCGACGCCGCCGGCGGACACACCGAGGTCGTCGTCGATGACCACGACCTCGGTCCAACCGAGCGCGCGTGCCCGATCGGCCAGGGCGTATTGGCGCCGGCGACTCTCATGGTTGTGGCGCAACTGATCGGCTGTGGACTGGCGCACGTACACGTAGGCGCCACGCGCCAAGTGCTCAGGGTTGATCTTGTTCATCGTCATCCTCCATGTGTTCAACGACGTCGGACTGACTTGCCACCTGCCACAGGAGTTGGCTCAGCAGTTCGACGAGGTCGTCGTGACGCTGCTGCAATCGCGTCAGTGGTGCTGGCGCCGTTGCGGCGTCGAACAGGTCGGCTTGCACGAGCGGGATCGCTCGCGGCGGGGTTGGCTTCATCGACGCCTCCGTGTGCCTGGGAAATGGTCGATGAACATAGGACTGCGTCGAGTTCGCCTCGCAGCGCAAGCAGGCAGCGCAGCAACATCCGCGGAGGCCAGTGCGTGGGCACATCGCCGGCCGCAGGTAGTGTCATCCACTGCGGTAGATGCGCCCTCGTGCCGTCGGGCTGACGGACAATCAGGAAGTCTTCGGTTCCATGCCTGACTCGGCCGAGCACCTCAACTTCATGACCCGTCCGGGGATGGAACGGATAGTTGATGCGAGCCAGCTCGACGAGCTGTTCGCGGGCAGTATGTGACTGCTTCGCCTGGCACTGGAAAGACCCATCTGGCCACGGCCATGGGCGTCTCGGGCATCACCCGGCACGGCAAGCGGGTGCGGTTCTACTCCACGGTCGATCTGGTCAACGCACTGGAGCAGGAGAAGGCCCAAGGCAGGGCCGGGCGCATCGCCACCAGCCTGCTGCGCATGGACCTGATCATTCTGGACGAGCTGGGCTATCTGCCGTTCAGCCAGGCCGGTGGGGCGTTGCTGTTCCACCTGCTCAGCAAGCTGTACGAGCACACCAGCGTGATGCTCACGACCAACCTGGACTTCGCCGAATGGTCCAGCGTGTTCGGCGACGCGAAGATGACCACCGCACTGCTGGACCGGCTCACGCACCACTGCCACATCGTGGAAACAGGCAACGAGTCGATCCGGTTTAGCCGCAGCACGGCTGCAGCCAAGAAGCGAATCAAGGCCCGCGAGCAGGCGCGCAAGGACGTCTCGGCGCAGGCAGAACCCGCCCCATTCTGAGCACGCTCCGCGATGGGCAAGCCGCTACGGGCTACGCCCTGCGCGGCTTGCCCATCGGCTTCAACACAACAACAAGGAGGTCCCCGAACCAGCACAGCCCCTACACTTATCCACAGCCGACCCTCTCAAAATCGGCTTCCACCCCTGGCTCAATATTCAGTCGGCACGGTGGCTCAAATTTGAATCGGCGCCGACAGATTAGGTCAACTGGCCCCGGACCTGATCGAAAGCAGCGCCTTGGGACGCATCGAGGTGGGCGTCAGCCAGTTGCTGCGCGGCAAGTTGTCGGCGTCTTGGCTGGTGCAACATGAGGCGCTGGTGGCAGGCTCGCGCTGACCTCCGTGCCGCGACGACACGCCTCAGAGCGATTTTTTGCGCCTTTCGCTGTCTCGGTCGCGCGCTCCCGAGCAAGCGAAGAAGCAAACCGACGGCCCGCAAACCCGCGCCAATACACGACTTCTGGCCTTGAATGCTCAAGAGGGCAGCAGAGAACAGAGAAAGGAAAACCCTTCGGTACGCTTACACAGGTTCGACACGGACGGTCGCCACAACCGCCTACCAATGCTGAAAAACAACCGCTTGATTCGTCCGCGCGTAACCTATTGATTCATAAATGGAGCGGCGCCGGCCTTTGCGGACTTCGGGCCACTTCGGGAGAGCGGGGCCGGAGAGAAAAACGGCCCAGAGAGAGTAAAAACGGCAAGATTTTGGTGAGTCCCCGGAACCTCGAAGTCCGCAGGCTTTCGCAGGAACCCTTGTAAACACGCGGGCGCACAAGAAAAATGCCCAACTGCATACGCAGTTGGGCATCGATATTGGTGGAGCCGGGGGGACACTTGAACCCGCGTCCAACCCCCATAAACACTCACATCTGACCCTTTTCATGCACCACGGATACCCCAGTGATACCCCAATCCCTAGCGTTTGTCCGTAGATCGGCAAACAAAGCTGTCTTTCCGCTTGCCGATGGTGGAGACGGTGCGTCTACACCGCCTCGATCACTCGCGCCACGTCACCATGGCACTCAGAACACTTGCCCACCAGCAGCAAATCACTGCCTTTGATAGTTCCGCTGAAATCGGTGATTGTCACGTCGTGACGGCAATGGCCGCACCAGACATTGGCCAACAAGCGCTGGCGGATGTCGGCAGAGATCGAGTCCCAATGCTGGCGAGCGGGTGCGGTGAAGTTGGGAAGTGATTCAGTAGTCATGGTTCAACTTACCCAGCGGCGGGCATCTTTGAGTAGCAACAACAACTGCTGCTCGCGCAGCGGCGACGCAATGAAGCCGAACCGGGTATAGAACCTTGCCGCTTCCTCGTCGATAGGGTGGGTAAGCATCGCACGGATGCCGGCCTGCTCGGCAATCAGCATCGTGCGGCGGATGGCATTCTGCAGCAGGCCAAATCCGATGCCGCGTCCCTGATCCTGCAGCGACACGGCCAGCCGCGCCAGGATCACCACCGGCACCGGGTACTGCCCCATCCCTTTGCGGATGCGATCCGGCGCCTCCAGCGAATCGATCTGGCCAACAGTCAGGCTGAAATAACCAGCCACGCGATCATCAGCTGCCACGACAAAGGTTCTGGCTGATCCGCTGCCTTGGGCCTGCTGGGCGTGGCGCAGCAGCCAGTCGTTCAGCGCTGGTTTGCCGCAGTCGAATCCATCTAGCCCGTGCTGAACTCCAAGAGGCTCAGGTCCGCGCAACGTCACTTCGCATCCCACGGTGCTTTGCGCGAAAACAGATCACGCAAGCCCTCGTTGGGTTGTTCTGGCTGATCCAGTAAATCCATCAGGGCTTGGTACTGGCTGCCCGAGACCATGAACAAACGCTGGTCGAGCAGGGTCTGCTCAGCGGCCAAGCAGGCGCTGTCGAGGATGAAATCGGTCAGTGATTTGTGTGCCACTTCGGCAGCACGACGCAGCACAACTTCCTGTTCGGGAGTGGCGCGAAGGCCCAGGCGGGCGGACCGGGCAGCAGGTGAAGATGCAATGGCAACCATGGCGCCACCTCGTTTGTTAGATCAATAGCCGCCATGTTAGTACGAACGACGTACGCGGTCTAGCTGTTGTGAGAAGCGCCCGGTCGCCTTGGGTGACTGCGACTGCACCTTGGGGCCAATCGCCAGGCGACTGGGCTTTTAGACAGCATCACGTGGTTGGCAATGCATTTGCATTGACGCGGTAAGGCGAATGCATTACCATGCAAGGCATTCACTTTTTACTCCTGGAGAACGACATGCCCGCCATCCTCGAGGTCGAATCCACCCTGACCGACCGCTACCAGACCACGGTGCCGGAGACGGTACGCCGCGCCCTTCGGCTCGGCAAGCGCGACAAGATCCATTACACAATCCGCCCCGGCGGCGAAGTCGTGCTGACCCGCGTCGACGCATCCGAAGGTGACGACCCGGTGCTCGGTCAGTTCTTGGGCTTCCTGGCCCGCGACATCGCCAGCCATCCGGAACGCCTGCAGGCCATCGACGCCAACTTCGTGCAGCGCCTCCAATCGCTGACCGGTGGCATCGAAGTCGACCTCGACGCCCCCCTGTCGGCGGACGATGAATGAGTGCGAGCAAGCCTGCGCCTTTGGTCATTCATGGCTGGACGGTTTTTGCCCACCCGCTGTTTCTCGCACAACTTGAAACCTTGGCCGAGCAGGTCGAGGCATTCAAGCAAAAGGACCCCGTCGGGTACGTGAAGAAAAACGCCAGCAAGCGACTGGCGGCGATCACCAAGCTGGCGTTCGACGTCATCCCGCAAGACCCGACACGGCCGGAGTACCGCCAAGGCAACACGCTCGGCGAAGATCACAAGCACTGGTTCCGGGGCAAGTTCTTCCAGCAATACCGGCTGTTCTTCCGCTATCACGCACCCAGCAAGGTGATCGTGTTCGCTTGGGCTCAACCGTTGAGCCGACAGCGCGGAGATCGTGCGGGCTTGGCCTGGTCGGGATCAGAACCATGTCTGCCACAGCCAGAACCTTCCGAATCGTTTCGGTGACCGCAGGTGGCGTGTCGATGATCGCCAGATTCACACCGACTTTTTCGAGCAGCGACAGATGATTGGCAAGACTGGCGATGTCCACCGAAGCGAAGGCGGGTGTTTCCGCCTCGCGCTCATTCCACCAGCTCGACAAGCTACCTTGCGGATCTGTGTCGATCAAGGCCACAGGCCCAGCGCCTTTGCTCTCGGACATCACGGCGAGATGCCCGGCCAGCGTGGTCTTCCCAACGCCTCCCTTTTGACTTGCAAGTACTAGCGTACGCATTGACGTATTTCCAGTTTTACGTATTTACGCAGTTGCGCAACTACGTAGTGATGATGGGCGCATGAGGATCATGCTGACCTCATTGAGCATTGGGGTATTTCCTTTCGGACGGCACGATACCCCGTGATCCGGCGAAACAACGGCGAACAACGGAGGTTTAAGAAGGCAAAGAAAAAGCCGTAACCCTCTGATTTCTTAGAAGATCACGGCCTATTTGGAACAATCCAAAACAAGGTGATGGTGGCGGATGGTTGCCCCTGTGCTGACTTGCCTCCCTAGCTTATGAGCACTGGTGCGGAGTGCTGCGGGTTGGCAATGAACAGTCCGCATCAGACTTTCCGCTTCAAACGCTCCACTTCAGTGACGAAGGCCGGGGTCAGTTCCGCAATCAGGGTTTCGATGTCGCGAACCTGATGTTGAACCGTCAGCACCACAATGCCCTGCGGCACAAGGTCATATATGACGAAGTGTTGCCGCGCAGGAACCATCAGAAATGGCGCCGAACGGTACTGCCGCAAGCAGCCCTTCTCCGGGTTCGCGGCAGCAACGCCCATGGCAGCGTACAGATCGTCGAGGTACTGATCAGCAACCACGTCACCCCATTCACGGCACGACCGTGTGTGGATGCGGCGCAAATCCAGCGCCGCATTCCGGGTCAGCAGGAACGTGGCGGGTGATGGCACGTCATTGCCAGCCATCGGCTTCCTTGCGGTCGAGTGCCGCCATGTCGGCCTTGAAGGAGCCGCTGGACGCAAAAGCGCGGCCTGCCGCCAAGTCTCGGTAACCGGAGAGGATGGCGTCCTGCACAAACTGGCTGTCACGCCGTTCCATGTCGCGGCGGATCAGGTCGCGTACGTATTCGCTGGGTGTTTCGTAAAGACCCGCCTCGCCAACCATTCGATCTACGAATTCAGCCAAGGGTTGCGACAGACGAGCGTTGATGCGTTCGGACATGGGAGTCTCCCGGAGCGATCAGATAGAGATATTGTCGCATAGAAGGCTGTGTTTGTCGCAAATATTGCGCACATAAAAGACGGCGACGGTGCTGGCACTTGATTTCGCTCGTTTCTCCCCAAGGAATCAGGAGGAAGCCGTTGTCACGGCACAAATTTCGCTGATTTCGCCAAATTCACGCTGCGCCTCTATGCGGTACCCCATCGCCCGGTAGCCGCGCTGCCGCTTATCCCACATCCGCAGCAGTGCCGGGTGACCAGTGTCCACGAAATCGATGATCCGCACGTCGGTTTTGCTGGCATGCTCGCGGTGTAGACGCCCGGCGTACTGCTGCAGCGTTCCTTTCCACGACACCGGCATTGCCAGCACCAGTGTGTCGAGCGGCGGGTGATCGAAACCCTCACCAACCAGCTTGCCGGTGGAAAGAAGAACGCGCGGCGCGGCGGGCGACAGTGCATCCAGGTCCGCCACCAGCGCCGCGCGCTGCTTCTTGGACATTCGACCGTGCAAAACGAAGGGCACCGGCTCCAACCCATCGAGTGCCGCCTTGATCGCATCGAGGTGTTCAGTACGTTCGGTCAGAACCAGCACCTTGCGTCCCTGCGAGACGGCATCGCGCACCTCGGCGGCGATGTCGTCTGTTCTGGCTTGGTCATTGGCGAGATGCCGAAACACGTCTTGGATGCCTGCATCGGTCGGCAGGTCGATCCTTGTAAAGCGTGAACGCTGCAGCACTTCGAGATCGTGCGGCGCACCGGCAGGCTTGGCAGCCGTGTAGCGGATCGGCCCGCACTGCATGAAGATGATGGGCTGCTGCCCGTCGCGGCGAATCGGTGTCGCCGTCAGACCCAGCACGTATTTGGCCTTGGACCGTTTCAGGATTGCATCGAATGACACTGCGCCGACGTGATGGCACTCGTCCGCGATCAACTGCCCGTAATTTTCGACCAAGGGATTGATCTCGCCTTGCCGGGAGATGGATTGCATTACGGCGATGTCGATTTTGCCGGTGGGTTTGGCTTTGCCACCGCCGATGGTGCCGACCACGCCTTTGCCAACACCCAGAAAAGCCTGCAGACGTTCCTGCCATTGCTTGAGCAACTCGGTTCGATGCACCAGCACCAAGGTGTTTACGCCACGGCGCGCGATCATCGCTGCTGCGGTCACGGTCTTGCCAAACGCGGTCGGAGCGCACAGCACCCCATTGTCGTGACTCAGCATTCCGGCAATTGCGGCCTCCTGGTCAAGGCGCAAAGTGCCGACAAAAGAGACATCAATGGGTTCACCGCCGAAACGCTCATCACGCAGGTCGCAGGTGATGCCGTTATCGCGTAGCAGATCCAGCGCGGCATCGAGGCGACCGCGAGGCAAGGCGATGTGCTGCGGGAAATTTTCCGCATTGCCGATGACGCGTGGCTTGTCCCATACCGACATGCGCATGGCTTGGGCCTTGTAAAACTCCGGATTCTGAAAGGCTGCCAGACGGATCAGGCGATTGGCCAGAGCCTGCGGCAGTTGCGCCTTCTCAAAATAGACCATGTTCGCCAGCGTCACGGTCAGCGACTTGGGCATCTGCCCGACCAGCTGGTTGTTCGGCGTGCTCTGCCGCTTCCAAGGTGTGGCGAGGTCTTCATCGTCGATGAAGGTGACGTCCAACGGATGGACGCCACCCGTAGCCCGCAGAATATTCGGCTCGATATCGTGTGCAGCCATGGGCTGTATCGAGGCGAGGAAACCCCACTGATCGGGATACGGTCGCAGATCGGCATCAACGAAGACGCTGCAGCCACTCTCGCGGCGCCACTTCTGCAGCGGCAAGGCGATCAGGTTGCCGAAGCCGCCTTTGGGCATCGTGTCCTGATTCGGGAACAGGCGGTCATAGGATTCCAGCTTCAGTTGCCGAGTGCGTGAGCACGTATGGCTGATGATCGCCGTGCCCAAACGCCGGGCATCACGTGCAGAAACTCGGCTGGCAAAAAACACCCACGCGTGCGCGCCATTCCCAGACCGAGAGATTTCCAGCGCAGCCGGAACACCCAGTTCATGGCAGGATCGCATGAAGGCTCGCGCGTCATCGCGCCAGTCGGCCTCGTCAAAATCGGCGGCCAGAAAATAGCAGGTGTCATCCTCTAGCAGCGGATAGACGCCGACCGTGTGCTCGCCAGCCAGATGGTCGTAGATCACCGCATCCGACAGTGGGATCAGCAAGCGGTTGCTGCAATCGCCACATTTGACGCGCGGCTTCTCGCAGACACCGGCGCGCCACTCGTTGGCACAGGCTGGGGCATAGCCAGATTTGCCAGAGGTCTTGCCTTCCCAGCGGATTGGGTACACATCCGTGCGCCCGCGAAACAGACGACGGAACAATGCCACCTTCTCAGCTGTGGACAACCGGGATGGCTCTGGCTCCTGTACTGCAACCACAATTGGCTGTGGCGGCACCCGCCATTCGATCCCATGAAATTCGAGCAGTGCGACCAAGCGGGCGTTTTCGGCCTGGAGGACTTTCATCTCCAAAGCCAGATCGACCTCTGGGCCGTTCATCCCGCGCGCACCGCAGTGAAGGCCGAGTCATCGCCCAGATGGATGAAGATGCGTCCCTGCGCCTGATCGCCCGTCACGTCCAGCCAACCGCGTCCGCTCACCGGGTCGTTTTCATCCACGCCCGACCAAGAGAACTCCACACGCGCCACGCCATCAGCAACGCTGACACGGGCATCGATGTCGCCTTGCACCAGGCCGAACTGGAGCGCGCCGGTCAGATCGTCGCGGAGCGTGATGTGCGCCGGGGCCTCCATATCAAAGTAGTCGGCATCCCAGACTTCCATGCCGGTGATGCGCCAAGTGCCCAGCACAGCCTTCTTGGTTTTCTTCATTCCTCACTCGCCAAACCGGCCGCCGACCAGAAATGGTCAAAGTCATCGCCTACGCCCCAGCCAACGTTCTGCCCGAGTTGGCGTACTCGGTCGAGCCTGGACAAGAAAGCAGCCTGCTGCGCCTTGGGCAAGGCCAGCACGTATTTCAGCGCCTGTTCGAACATCCGTACCAGCGCGTCATAGAAGCCTTCGTCGTCCATGCCGCAACCGGCTAGAAAATCGAACACTTCCTCGCAGTAAAACACCGTGAGTTCGGCCAAGCCCTCGGGCTGGCCTAGTGCCTTCTTGTAATCGCTGATGGCCTTCTTGGCCTTGCTGACCGAGATCGGGTTGCGAAAGTCAGGCGGGTTGATCCATCGGATGATTACATCCTTGAAGGGCTCAAGCGGGTCGTCGCCCAGCCCAAAGCGGGCGTGCAGAAACGCCTTGTTGTCCTTGCTGGCGGCATACAGGTCTTGCACCAGCCCCAGCAAACCGGCGCGGTCGAAATCGGCCAGCTTTGCTTTGACGTCGCTCCAACTGGGAGTGGCTTTGGTGGGCTTCTTCGTGGCCATATGCGCAAAGGCCGGATCGTTCTGCACGCGCGCGGCCACGGTTTCCTTGAAACCACGGGTCAGTGCCATGTTCACTTTCCTTGTCAGGTTGATGTCTTGCGGCGTTTATAGTCGTCCCACAGCGCCACCGCTTGGTCGATGTCCTGCTGCTGGCGATTCTTGGTGCCGCCACCGATCAGGTTGATGATCTTCAGATCGTCCTCGGCCAGGTCGATACGCAACCCCGGCCCCCAGTCGATCTTGTACTCACCAATCGGATGGCATTCTCGCTGACGCTTAGGCGCTCGTCTGACCGTTGCACAGAGAGGCTTCCTTGATCCAGAGATCAAGCGCCTCCACAAAGATCTCCTGGCTCTTCTTGTCGAGCTTCACGCCCAGGTTCTTCAAGGACTCATACCGTTCCCGGTCAAGCTTGACCGTCAGCGCCTTGTAGTAGCCCGCGGCGGCGGCTTTGGTGCCGGCGCGACCGGTGTCGTCGTGCAGGACGGCCGGCGATGCGTGGCCCTTCTTGGCGACAAGGCCAGCGGTGAGACTCGCGGTTTTTGCCATTTTGTCGTTCATTTGCGTAGTTGCGTAGATACGTAGTTCCATAACGCCTCGACCTCGCCGGCAGTGCGGCTGCTAGGGTCAATCTCCTGGGCGGTGCGCCCGTCGATCATCGATGCCGCAAAGTCGGTGCGCTGGTACAGCGTGACCGGAGCCACGGTGCCATGCTGAGAAAGCGCGATCGCCGCCTCGCCCGTGATCCTGGCCCGCTGCGCTGCGCCATTGATCACGAACACCATGCGTTTGCCCACGGCTTCCACCAGCTCCACCGTCGAACCAACAGCGCGGAGATCGTGCGGACTCGGCCTGGTCGGAATCAGAACCATGTCTGCCACAGCCAGAACCTTCCGAATCGTTTCGGTGACCGCAGGCGGCGTGTCGATGATCGCCAGATTGACACCGGCCTTCTCAAGCAGCGACAGATGATCGGCAAGGCTGGCGATGTCCACCGAAGCGAAGGCGGGTGTTTCCGCCCGGCGCTCGTTCCACCAGCTCGACAAGCTGCCCTGCGGGTCGGTGTCGATCAAGGCCACAGGCCCGGCGCCTTTGCTCTCGGCCATCACGGCCAGGTGCCCGGCCAGCGTGGTCTTGCCAACGCCACCCTTTTGACTTGCAAGTCCTAGGAGACTGTCGGACTTTGCGGTCTTCCGGATGAAGACGCTATCCGAGACAATTGCTGCTGCACAACCGAGAGCCCGAGCCGATGAGCCGCTTCGTCCCTGTTGACCGAGACACCGCATATCTGTTGCCACCGTCGGTGGACGAATGGCTGCCCACTGATCACTTGGCGCGCTTCGTGGTCGAAGTCATCGAGCAGCTTGATCTGGGCGATCTGGCCCGACAGTACGCAGGCCGGGGCTCGGCGGCGCACCATCCGGCGGTGCTGCTGGGCCTGCTGATCTACGGCTACGCCAACGGCGTGCACTCCAGCCGCAAGATCGAGCGGGCGACCTACGACTCGGTGGCGTTCCGCTTTGTTGCGGCCAATACCCACCCCGATCACGACACGCTGGCGACGTTCCGCCGCCGCTTCTTGAAGGAGGTGGAGGCACTGTTCGTGCAGGTGCTGGTTCTGGCGCGCGAGATGAAGCTGCTCAAGCTCGGACACATCGCGCTGGATGGCACCAAGATCGACGCCAACGCCAGCAAGCACAAGGCCTTGTCGTGGGCTCATGCCAACAAGATCGAGGCGCAGCTGCGCCAGGAAGTACAAACGCTGCTGGCGCTGGCAGAGAACAGCGACCGCGCGACGGTACCCGACGGCATGGATGTGCCGGCGGAGATCGCCCTGCGTGCAGATCGCTTGAGCGCAATCGCGCAGGCCAAGGCCAAGATCGAGCAGCGCGCCAGCGAACGCCATCAGGTCGAGCAGCAGGAGTACGAGGCCAAGACCGCCAAGCGCCAAGCCCAGCGCGAGGCGGGCAAGAAGCCGCGCGGCAAGGACCCTGAGCCGCCAGAGGCCGGCCCCCGGAGCAGCGATCAGGTCAACCTCACGGATGAAGAGTCGCGCATCATGCCCGTGTCGGGTGGGGGCTTCGAGCAAAGCTACAACGCACAAGCCGGCGTGGACATCGCGACGATGATGGTGATCACCCAGCATGTGAGCCAGGCATCCAACGACAAGCGCGAAGTTGTGCCTACGCTGCAGCAGATCCAAGCGTTACCCGCGGTGCTGGGCGAGGTGCACACGCTCATCACGGACAACGGCTTCTTCAGCCAAGCCAACGTGATCGCGTGCAACGACGCGGGTATCGAGCCGCTGCTGGCGCTCAAGCGGGAGTCGCATCACACGCCGGTGATGGGGCGCTTTGCACCCGATGTGCCCGAGCCCCAGACGACGGATCCGCTCGTGCAGATGGCACACCGCCTGGGCACGCAAGCAGGCCGAGCCCTGTACGGCCTGCGCAAGCAGACAGTGGAGCCGGTGTTCGGCATCATCAAGCAAGTGATGGGTTGGCGCCAGATGAGCATGCGCGGGCTGGCCAAGGCACAAGGCGAATGGAGCTTGGTGACCATGGCTTGGAACATCAAGCGCATGCACGTCCTGCGAGCCGCGTGAGGGCAATAGTGCGCCCCGACCACGCCAAAACCGAGTCCCCAGGCCGCCCCATGTGCCCTCACAGTGTCTCGCCAACCATCGAGAGCGTTCGATCAGCGCGCCGCTGTCAAAAAAAACGCGTCGCACTGATCAATCGGATTCGCTCGGGTTCAAGTCCGACAGCCTCCTAGGGAACGCATTAACGTATTTCCTGTTTTACGTAGTTACGCAGTTGCGCAACTACGTTGTGATGATGGGCGCATGAGGTCATGCTGACCGGTGAAATGGAGCGCGTAGTCGCTCCTGGTCACAGGCTGCTGGCGAACTGGCCGAGTCGCTCGATTGCCTCGCCGATTGTTTCCTTCCCTTCGGCGATCAGTTCCAGGTGTGCCTGGAGGATTCCACAGGCGATACCCCAGCCGCGGCGTTCGCCAATGATTTCCACGGCATCGTTGATGGGGCCGTGGGTCTGGAATTGCGGGGAGTCAGTCATCACACTTCTCCTGAGGTGGTTGGGTTTCGCCGGTTAGTGACGGTCGTCGATGAATTGGTGGGCTTCGCGGGGATTGCGGATGAGCTGGTCGCGGTACTCGACCACCACGGCGTGGCGTTCCCGGATCATGTGGATCGGGTCGCTGACGATGACGGCTCCTGCATGCGGGCCGTTCGGGTTGAAGGGGGTGCGGACCTTGTAGCCTGCCGCCTCCAGCAACGCCCGGATGTCTTCGCGCTGCTCAATGCTGTTCACCCCTGCCGTTTGGTGAGGGTCCCCCCGGAGGGATTCGTTGGTTGTCGGGGTCGTGGTGTCGCGCATGGCTGCTCTCCTGTGGTGGTTGGGTTCTGCCGTTTGGAGCCGGGTCACAGGCCGAGCTTCCAAGCCGGTGCCGCGCAGCGGCATGAGGGGTTGCGACGGGCGTGCCACGCGCAGCGCAGCGAGCATGGCGCGACCGTTGCTGTCCCCGAAAGGCGCGGGAAGTCGCCCCGGCTCCAAACGGCAGAACCCCGCACAGGGCTGGTGCGAACCACGGACCCGACAACCCGGCGCGGCCCTTGGGCCGTGCCGGCCCTCGCCCGCCTCAGGCGGGCGCTGTTCGCATGCATTGCTGTTTTTTGCCGTCGCTGTGCGGGCGCGTCTTTTCATGCTGATCGGTGAAATCGGCGCGAAGGCCAAATCCTTGCTGCGGGTTTTGCGAGGGGACAAATGAGAACTGTTCTTGTGACATGGCGCGTAAGCACGCATCACAAATTTCCACATCGTGAAATTTTCGTCATCAAAATTGGTGTCCCGCCTGTAAGCAAAATGAAAAAGCCAACTAACCATATGATTTGCCAGCAATAAAGCTGCTTACAAACCGGTAAGCAGAGCGTAAGCAGAAACATAGGTGTAAACCCTTACAATATGTCTTTTTCCTATTTGTATTCATAGACATAGCGGCGCATCTCCCGATGGGCTGTTTTTTGGGCCTAATTTCAATCGCTTGCACCGTTTTGGTGCCCACGTATCCCCTCTTATTTCGCGTATTTCAGAGCCAAATCCACAAGGGACTTCGCCTCGCTCGCTCCGCCAAGCTCACGGTGAAACCGCGTAAGCACGGCCCGCCCAAGCGCCGCGCCACCTTGACGCGCAAGGTCAGTTCCTGCCCCGATCTGCTCATCTACCCACTGGATGATTTTGAGAACCTTCGGCACGAACCCAGGATCGGCCAGTGAAAGCACCTCGCGGGTGGCCTGCATGTGAAACTGCACCATCCGCCAGGCCCAAGACATGGCCTCGGTGCCAATTTCAAAGCCCTCCTTTTCCAGCAGGACGTGGTAGATCAAGGCATACCGGGCCGCAGACCAGGTGATGCGGCGAAAGTAGGCACGGTCCACTTTCTCCCCGACCAACCGCGCCAGCTCGTGCCATTGCGTCTCATACAGTGCAGCGGCCTTGCGCCCGATCACGTAGGACGCACCGGTCTGCGCCAGTCGCTCCCGCAACGGTCCCGCAGCCGCAGCCACGTTCTCCATCATTTGCTCAATGGGATAGCGCGGTGTGGACAGGGGGCGATGGGCGCAGGTCATGAACAGGTGCCGCGCCATCAGTCCATCCACCAGCATTTCCGCGTCGATCGCGCTTGACCAGGTGGCGTCGACCGTCACCCCGAGGATGGAGAGGATCGGCTTCTCCACCGCCACGACGCCATCCTTCATCGTCTCGTTCGCGATCCGGTCATGGTCATACGCGTGCAGCATGTAGTCACGCACCTGACCAAGCGGCCCACCATTGCCAATCTGTTTGAGGAGCTGGCCGTATTCGTCGCGCATCCAATAGGCCACCCCATCAGCGGCTTGCAGGGCAGACAGAAATGCCTTGCCGCTGCCGGGGTCGGTCAGCATCCTCAGCTTGACGCCCAGTGCGTCAGCCACGGTCCGCCGCACCAAGGTCTTTCCTGCTCCTGACGGGGCCAGCACAAGCAGCCAGAGCGCCGGATGGATCGGTGTCTTGTCATCGTGCCAGGAGACCGCGCAGCCGTTCTGCGAGAGCGCCGCGCCGATTACCGAGAGCGTGGCCGCCAGCCCGATCTCGGGCGGCATGTCCGTGCAGTCGCGTACCTGCCGGGTCACGACATCAAGAAATGTGCCGAGAGGAACCACAGCATCAAGAGGGGCAAGCCGCATCCCGGCTGCGGCAATGGCCGTCATGTAACTCTGCCCCTCTGGCGTTGAAAGCATCAGGCTCATGAGCCTGTCCCGCGCCTGGGGTGCGCGCGCGGTGGCTCGCTTCGTCGCTGCCTTCTTGGGGGTCGCGGCCTTGCTCATACGTGTTCCCCCAGACGCGCCATGTTGTCGATGTACTGCCCAAGCTCGCTTCGCTTGTCGTCGATCTGCTGACGCACCCAAAACTGGATTTCCTGCTTGATCCAGACCACCTTGCCGCCTGTTTTCCCGACGGTGCCCGAGATTTTGATTCCACGCGGGAACTCACCCCTGCGCGTCAGTCTGTGGATTGCCGTTCGCTTCAGACACACCAGTTGCTCGACCAACTGGCGCTCAATGAAGATCGGCTCCTCACCGGGAGGCATGACGAACTGCGGCTTCTCCGGTGCGTGCACTGCAAGGTTCTTTTTCATCAAATTTCTCCGAAAACAACAACGGTCATGCCGCCGCCAGGCGTGGTCCGGATAACCGGCCCATACCTGGATTGCGCAAGGTGTTGCAGAAGGGGTCTAAGGCGAGAAAGGGCGTGACGCAGCAAGCGGCAGGCGCAAGCCGCATGCATGGCTGCGCAGCCGGCCTACTCGCGCTGAGCGTCGGCGGTGGATGGCCTAGCAGGCAGACTGACGGGATCGACAGCTCGCATCAGATCCGCAACCCGCCAGCGGGTGAGACCGCCGATGCGCACCGGCTGCGGCAGCATGCCGGCGCCGACAGCGCGCCAGAACGTGGAGCGGCCCATCGACAGCATGTGCGCGCCTTCCACAGCAGTGACGAGAATCTTGTCAGCCATGGCATGCCTCCCAGCGCGACAGTCCCAACAGGGGAGTGGTCTGCTGCAGGGGAAGGTGCAGCGATCCTTGACCAGTCTTGAGCAGGAAAGAGGTTGTCATGCGTGCACCTCGTCCCAGTCGCGAACATGGTTGCAGCCCACGGCCTCCGCTTCGCCGTTCACGGTGTTCGACAGATCTCCTGCCTGATAGCTCAGGGTGGCGAGCACACCGGACAGATCGCCGAGCAGGCTTTGAAGGGCCCCGCTGACCTGCTTGCGCGCAGCGATGACGGCCCGTCGTGCCAGGTTTGCCGTCGCGGACAAGCTTTCCGCTTCGCTCTGCACGATGGCGTCGATCTCGCTGATGGTGCGGGCCAGGGTGTCGGCGTCACGGCCTTTGGGCTGCGGCGCCTCCCGGGGAATTCCGCCCCGTTCGATGCGAGCGTCCTGTGCCGTGAGTTCGGCCAGTGCATCGTTGGCCGCATCCCCTTCCGTGTCGTACCCGCTCCCGCCGCCGATCTCGTCCTGTAGCGAGTCCATCAAACGCCAGGCCCATTGCCCGGACGGCGCGCGGTACACGCTGGCGGTCAAGCCATCGCGCTTGATCTCGAAGTTATCGGAAAGGTTGGGGGATGGGATGTTGCTGCGGGCCGCCTGCTGGCTGGCCGAGGAAGACCCATTGCGGGCCTCGTGCGCTTGCGTCATGGTGAAGCTCCTTTGCTGACGGTATCGAACCGCCGCCCGCTTCCAAACGGGTGAGGCGGAACCTGGCGGGTTGGAAGACCGGGCAAAGGAACCGGCGAGCCTTGCGGCTCCCCGCCAGGCCCGCCCCAAGGGAGCTACCTGACGCGCAAAATAAAAGCCGCTAGGTGCTGTCTGGTCAGACAATCACGGCGCGGCCTCCTGTTTGCGCCTTTGCTACCGGGCTTCCAAACCCGTATCTCTTGCGAGACAGCGCAATTATCCGCGATTGTTCGGCGTTGTCAAAGTCGATGTCGAACGCCTGTAGGACGAGCGCCGAATTTGGTGTCAATCCTGCCCGCGCTTGTGAGCAGACTCACGATCATGGGCAGCCGCGAACCGGTAATCTCCCGCCAGCCAAGCCCTGTTTGGATAGCCACCTCTATCAGCTGACTCGACCCGCGTCACGGCGTGAATTTCAACTATGCCTCATCAGGGGCCGCCAGCGTCCAGACCCGCTTGAGTGGGATCAGCGCCCGCAGGTCCGCGTCGAGCTTGTCGTATACGCGCAGCAGTTCGTCAACTAGGTCGTCGGCGTCCCAGAGCCGGACGTGGAAGAACTGCTGTGTCTCGTCGCGGTCGATGCTGCTCTTAAACCCTCCCCAGCACACCAGCAGGCCGTGGGTGGCGCTGACTTTCTTCATCACGCCGCCCAGTGCGTCGAGCACCGTGCGTTCGATGGGGTTCTGCTGTGACTTGACCTGCACGCAGATTCGAGGCTCGGAGAACCCGAACGTGCCTGGCGCGGCCAGGATGTCGATGCCGCCATCCGGGCCCGGCGGGCTGATGTGGGTGCTGAAGCCCTGCGCGCGCAGGATGGCGCCGACCAGTTCGGCCATACCGTGGCCCTTAAACCGCGCCAGGACCAGCTTGGTGATCTGGTCGCGGGCTGATCGCTCGACATCGAAGTGCTCTTCGATCACGGGAGGCTGATCGCTCGACGCCGGCTTGTTCTTCTGGCCTGGCGTCGGCGCCACGGCTCCCGGTGCCTGTGCCTTCCAGCCTGCCTTGGCCATGGCGCGGACGCGCGCCTCGGCATCGTTGCGCGCCATTCGGCACACGGTCATAAAGGCGCCGAACGAGTACAGCAGGTCTTGGCTGAACGCCGACCGCGGCACGTCGGTGTTCAGCCACTTCACCTGGATGCTGTGGCGATAGGTCTGGTCGGCCTTGGCCTCGAAGGCGTAGCCCTTGGTGACCTCGCCGAACGCGATGGCGGGCTTGTGCTTGTGCGGCATCACCACCCAGTCGCCAGGCTGGATGTCGAAGACGAACGGCGCTATCTGGCTGGCCCAGTTGATCCGCGTCTTGGGCTTCTCGTCGGGGTACAGCTCGGTCAGCAGGGCCTTGATGCCTTCGTAGTCCTTCGCTTGGTGAAGATCACGGTCCTCCGTGCCCTCCCAGGTCAGGTAGCAGGCCGAGTCGGCGAAGAATCGTTGTTCGTGCTCGCCGTACTTGCCAGCTCGGATCAGCCATAGCGCCATCGAAATCCTCCTTCAATATCCTGCGGCCTTGATCTCGGCCAGTGCGGCGGTCATGAGCTTGCGACCGGTCTTCAGCCACTTAAACGGAATGCGCCCGGTTGGAGCTTTGGTCGCCTTCACGATCGGATGAGCAAGCTCGCCCTCACCGCGCTTCGTGTGAACGGCCAGAACATAGGCATATGTCTTCGGAAACTTGGCCATGAACGCTTTGTTGCCAATCACGCCGCCGAAGTTGCCCAAGTTGCGGGCCCCTATCATCCCATCACGCTTGAACAGGTCGTCGACCAAAAGATCGTTGAAGACATCGAGCATGCTGACCCAGGCGGTCGGGTTCGTCTTGAAGTAGCCCTTGCAGGCAACGATCTTCGACTCGGCGTGACGATAGTTCTTGCCGAAGAACTTCCGCCAGTTCACTGCGATATCAATACCTGTCATCTCGAGCAGCGCCTGCTGGATGCCGCATACCTTGGTGTCTGCCCGCCTGAGCTTGCCGTTCTCCCGCAGCACGATCTTGGCCAGCGCATGAATGTCGCGGATCGGCTTGCGAATCTCGCAGTCCAGCAGAGCAGCGAGCCAGGCCGCCGCCAGCGCCACTTCAGCATCCATGCTTCGCATCGAAGCGTTCAAGAGTCGATCTCGTCGTGCTGCAGAGATCTCGAACCAAGGCGTTCCGAAGTGCAGCCGCGTCCGAAGCCAAGGTGTGCGCGAGTGGAGTAACGCGTAGTCGGTCTGGCTCTCGGTCAGGTGTGACAGTCGATGAAGCGCGCCCCATAGGGCAGCAGTCAGCTCCGGTGTGCTCGACTTCGGCTTCCACAGCGTCTTCAGGGACGTGCGTAGGCGCTTGGTGCGTGTAGCCGACAGTCGATCGTCCGCGGCCGTCACCAGACTGGCCCGGATCGCTGGGTAGAGGTCCTGCGTCTGGATGTGGCCGAGCAGGCGATCGCCATGCTTGTCGGGCAGCGCCCGAAACTTCTGCAGGTAGGCCGAAACCTGCGGGTAGTAGTGCGGCGCGTGTTCGAAGACGCGCCACAGTCGGTCGAGGACGCGAAGCGACGGATCAGCCTTGGCCAACAGAAACTTGAACCGCGTCGAGTCAGTGACCCGATAGTTGTCCTCTCGGGGAGCCAACTCCGCGAGCCGGCGCCGGATGCCGGGCTGGTCAGGTACCGGGCCGGTCAGCACGGTCTCCACGGGCGAGCTGACAGACTTCAACTCGTCCCGTATGTCTGTCACCCGGTGGATGTCGATCTTCCCCGACTGCGGGAACAAGCCCACGTCTTTGCTCAGCCGATCCAGCGAGACCAGTGCGTGTCGCAAGTGATCCTCGCTCTTCGCGAAGAGGCGGATGTCATCGACGTACCGGAAGTACTTGACATCAAAGCGGGTGCGGAAGTTGTCGTCGAAGTGCTTGAGCACCGCTTCGGAGATCAGGCCCGAGCTCAACGGTCCCTGCGGGATGCCGTGGTCGTGATAGATCTGCGTCGTCGTGGCCGTCCACTTGTTCAGGAGCCTGGTCAGCTCCATGCAGAAGTCATGTTCAAGGCCAATCTCCTTGAGCATGTGGCGCAGCACGTTGTGATCAATGCTGTCGTAAAACGCCGTGAGGTCGAAGCTCGCGGTCCAAACGTAGCCGCTGGCAAACACCGTCTCGGCGGCCTTGTTGAAGGCCTTGTAGCCGTCAGTCCACCGTCGATAGAACCACAGGCTGGAGGCTCCCGCGTACTGGTGGCCGAACACCTGGCGGTTGTATTTGCTTCTGACGCGCGGGTGCAGCCGTTCGGCAACGACGTTGGCCATAGCCTGATAGACGATCTGGTCCTCAATGCCGAGCAATGTGTACGGACGCAGGATGCCCGAAGGCTTCGGCAGGAACAGCTTGCACGCGTCGGACGGCTCGAAGATGCTTCGATCAAGTCGATTCTTCAGGTGCTTGAGTAGGGCCCCGTCTGCAGTCGCGTAGGCCGAGTACAGCTCCCTGAAGTGCGACTTGTACGTCCGATCCGGATTCGAACGAATCCACTGCCATGCCCGCTGCAGGTTCTCCAATCGCGCCGCAGATTTCGGGAACGGCATACTACGTGTGCTTCCTCAACCGAAGGCCCGTGCAAGCTGCGCATCGAACGTCGACTTGGCTCGCACAGATGCCTCACGTTGCTGACTCACGATCGATCTGACCGCAAGAAGTCGCGCGCCAAACTGCTGCTGTAAATTCGGCGGCGGCACCGGAACAGGCATCGCCATCAGCGCATCGGTGTCCAGCTTCTTCGTCCCGTGCGCTGCCGTAGATACAGCGCCGAGTAGCTTGGCATGGTTGACCTTCAACACCCATTGAAGATACGGCGCACTGATGCAACTCGCCGGGCGCAGCGCCTTCATGTCCTGATTGATCGTGAGCGGCACCTGGGTTATCGCCACGGGAACGGTATGAACCAGAATCATGCCGCGTACAACGATCAGCACCGAGTCTGGAGGAACGAGCTTCAGACTGGTCTCGCTCAGGACTCTTCGGTTGACATGATCTTCAGCGTCGACGATTTCGTCGCGCTTCATGTCCTTGGGACTTACCCATGGCAAGTCGCCATCCCAGAACTCCGGCCGCGCCTTTGCCGGCGTGCCGCCGCTGACCGATTGCACTACATCGCCAAGCCGCTGTATCGGCCATTGCTTCGGGTTCGTCGCCGGGTCGCCGAACATGTCGACGAAGATCGCCGGGATCAGTTCGGCGGCCTTCTGCTGGGCTTCACGGCGCAGGCGGACTATGCCTTCGGCGCGGGCGAGCAGGTCGACGATGCGACGCTGCGCTTCAAGCGGTGGAACGGGAATCAACGTTTCCTCAATGAACGAGGTCGGCACGCGCTGCTGCCCCGCCGTCCCCGTAAAGTTGCGCTTGGCTTCTCGACGAAAGGGCTCGCGGCGCACGAAGTAGTAGATCCACTCGGGCAGCACAGACTCCCGCGCTCTGAGCACGTGGAACTCTGTCGAGCCAAAACCTCGGCCTCCGGCGAGGCCACTGGCGAGCGCAGCTTTGCCGTTCTCCATGCACGGCGTGATCTTTGCGAATAGCACGTCACTGTCGGAGAAGGCCGTGTAGCCCTTCTTCACTTCGGCGTAGCGTCGAAGCGTGGCCGACTCAATGATTCCCGAGACCTCGCTGACTGCGGCCATCGGAACGAAACTGACCTTGCTGTCATCTTTGAGACCGTGGTCACGCGGCAGGCGCGGATTGATCTCGCAGATGTCACCCAACCTGGCAATCTGCACCGTCATGCTTCGCGTTCAGTCAGCGCTACGCGCAGCGCCTCGACCTTGGAGGCAATCTCCGCTTCGATTGACGCCAGCTCATCCAGTAGCTCGCGTGGATCCCGGTGTTCCACCTGCGCCTGGCTCATCGGCCGGTAGCGTCCGGCCGAAAGATTGAAGTCGCTCGCCCGAAGCGTCGCCGCATCGGCAAACCACCACTTCTCGCCCCACTCGGCCGCTGCGTCGCGCGCCGCCCACTTGGCCCAGGCCGACTCGCGCAGCACATAGGCCTGCGCCAGCGCGGGAAGGTCGTCGGCCTCGATGGGCGTGTCGTGGTTGGCATCGAGCTTGTAGCCGTCGTTATCGGCGTGCAGGAACATCACGCGCTCGGTGCGCCCGCCCTTGCGGAAGAACAGCACCGAGGTCTTCACACCGCTGTAGGGCTGGAACACGCCGCCCGGCAGGCTCAGCACGGCCTCGACACGGTTGTTCTCAATCAGCTGCCGGCGCAGTTCCTTGTGCGCGCCGGTGGACCCGAACAGCACGCCCTCGGGCACGATGACGCCACAGCGCCCGCCCGGCCGCAGGCTGTCCATCATGTACTTCAGGAAAAGCAGTTCCGTCGCGGTGGTGGTGCCGACCTTCACATCCTCGACGATGCGGTCGCGGTCCACGCGGCCCGAGAACGGCGGGTTAGCCAGGATGACGTGGAACCCGTCGGCCGGCAGCCCCAGCTCGGCCTTGCGCTCGGCGTCCTGCGTCGTGGTCAGCACGTTGCGCAACTGGATGCGCACGTCGGGCAGGCCGCGCAGCGTGAGATTCATCGTGGCCAGTCGCACCATCTTCGGGTCCACGTCGTTGCCGAAGAAGGTGGCGCTGTTCAGAGCGCTGACCTGCGCCGCCGAGAGCTTGTCGCCCAGGCCTCGCCGCTGCGGCTTGCCGTCCAACTCGGCGGTTGTGATCGCGCTGGGGGACGAGTTGGCCAGGCGCATGTGGTTGTAGGCCGCCACCAAGAAGCCCGCGGTACCGGCGGCCGGGTCGTAGATGGTCTCGCCGACCTTGGGGTCGATCATCTCGACGATCGTGCGGATCACGTGCCGCGGCGTGCGGAATTGGCCCAGCTCGCCAGCCTGTTTGATCTGCCGCAGCACATGCTCGAACAGGTCGCCCTTGGTGTCGGCGTCGGCCTGGTCCAGGCGCAGGCCGTCGACCAGGTTGATCACCTGGGTCAGCACCGTAGGCTCGTCGATGGTGAGCCGCGCGCCGGCCATGAAGTTGGTCGCTCCGCCCTGCCCCAGCTCGGCGAAGAAGGCGAACACCTCGTCGCGCACGAAGCGCACCAGCGATTCGCCGGACAGGCCCTTGGCCCAGATCGACCAGCGGAAGCGCTCGCGGGGAATGGTGGAGGCGGTGCTCAGAGCGGTGTCACTGGACCCGCGCGAATCCTGCACGGCCACGCCGGCTGCGGCGTTGAGCGGGTTCTTCAGTTCCCAGGTGCCATCGAACAGGCTCGTGTACGGCTTCTTGAGGAAGCGCGCGCGGGCGTGATTCTCGGCGTCGATGCCCTCGACGAGGTAGAAGAAGAACAGGAACGAGAGCTGCTCGGCGTTGCTCACCGGGTCGGGGTAGCCGCCGCCGAAGAGGTAGTCACGGATCTGGTCGATCGACCGACGCATGTCGGGGGTCAGGGGCATGGGGCTACAGAGTGGAGCGGAACCAGCGCTGGCGTTCCGGATTTGGTGGGCTGATCACTTTGCTGGAGTGGTCTCAAAGTTCGGCGAATCTCAGTTCAGGGTTCGTTGTTGTCCTCGTCCATACCCGAGAAGCGGTCGCGGAAGTCATCCTCGAAGTAGTCGACCGGATCGGCGTAAGAAGTAGCTGTGAAAGTTCCACCAAGATCACAGGCATTCAGTTTTGAGTACCCGGCGATCTTCAAGCCGCATGCCTTGCATTCGAAGTGGGATGGCAGCATCGGCTGCCGAAGAACGATCATTCCATCCTTGAAGCTCGACGACTCTGGGCCCGCGGGTGCGCCATTCACGAGGGCAACGCTCTGGCAGGCTGGGCACGCAACTCGGTGTCCGTTGGCACGTGTCGACTGATCGTCTGCCTTGCTCGCGAGCTTCCTGCGTTCCTCTTCAGACTTTTCTTCCCAGATCGTTCTGTGTGCGTTGATCGTCCCCTTCACGGCTTTCGCGGCATCGTCTTTCAGCGCTTGGATCAACGTGCCAGCAGTCTTTGCTTCGTCTGCTCCAAAGAACTCTTCCATCGGTATGCCCAGAGTCCCGAGCAGTGCCTCAGACGCCGCATAGAACTGCGGTAGCCACGTGGATGTGTTGAGCGCATCGAACGGCAGGCCACCAGAATGCAGCTCTGCGTTTCTCCGCTGGAGATGAATGACGCAGAAGTTGACCATCTCACGGTTGAACTCCGGGAATAGTGCCTCGGCGCGAGTGATGGCATCCGACGCATCGATCGACTTCGTCGACAGCTTGGAACTTGCGCCCTTTCGCCCCAGAGCGAACAGCACGTTGTTCCAGTCTTTGCCATCGGCGAGCAGGGTTGTGGATACGTTTGCCACGGAGGCGCGAATGATCATTTCGAGGCATAAGGCGGACCAGAAGCCGAACTGCCAGTGATCGCGTGGCTGTTCCAGCATGAGGTCGGCGTAACGCTGTGCCTTTGCAAGCAGCGATGCTGGCGACCATTCATGAGGTGTCTTGCTAGTCATTCGGCTGGTCCTCCAGATAGACGCGCTCCAAGCGACGCGACACCGCAGACGGAGGGACCGCGCCTCGACCATGCATCGCACTCCAGTTGTCGATCAGGATCGCCTTGCCTGGCTGATCCATCACGACCTCATCTGGAACGAAGCGCGAAGGCTCCTCCGCCAAGAGTTCTCGTACGAGGCGTGCTTCGGCATTGTCCGGCTCCAGGAACAACGAGTCCCATCGAAAGATGCTGCCGTGTCGCATCCGAAGCAGAAACATCCTTCCGTCCAATCTCCGCCGTGGGCGCAGCAGTGCTCGGTCAATCAATCCGATGGGCGTCAAGCGAGCGATCTCGCGCTGATGTACGACATGAGTCACGACGTCCGGGCTTCCGACGACGCAACGCAGAATCAGGTACCTGGGAGGAACAGCCCAATGAGCCAGATCCGTATGCAGCGGCAGCCGAGAGAGCGCGTAGTTACCGCCGTATGTGTTCAGTGGCTTGGTTCCAGGGGCTGTAGTCGTCAATGTGTCAACCGACGCGCAGACCCGGGCTCCAATCACGTCTGCCAGCCCACGCGCTAGCTCAAGCGTTGATACGCCTACGTCAATCCGCCCAAGATCGACGTATCCACGTTCCGACAGCTGGTTGGCCAAGTTCATCTGCCGCTCAGTGCCGTGAGTCCACGAATGGGCCAGTGCCGTCCAAAGACTCATCTCGGGAGGCGCGCGCTTGGTCTTGAGAGCCATCGCCAAACATGTGCTCGTTCAGGCCGCCGATCACTTCAGCCAGCCGCTCCTGGCGGCCGAAGATGCGCACCGCTTGCGCCAGGCCGCCGAGTTGCGAGAAGGGATGGAAGGCGAACTGGTCGAGTGAGAACTCGGCGTCGGGTCCGGTGTAGTGGTCGGCATTCGCGCGGAACTGGTGACCGATCATGCGCAGCCAGGACTCTTCACCAGCACCGAGGTCAGTGCGCTGCAACAGCCAGGCCTCGAAGCGCGCGCCCAGCTCGGCGGCTCGCTGCTCCGATGCTTCGGGGAAGACCATGTTCCCGTTCTCGTCGACGGTGACCCACTCGCGGGTTGTGGGGTCGATGTGGTCGTCGATGTCCAGGGCCAGCAGGCGCCGAGGTTCGTACTTCTTACGCTTCACCGAATCGCGCATTACGCCGCCCACTGCGAAGTCGTCGTCATCGCCGTGGTAGTCCGAGACGCCGACGAAGTCGAACATCGTGAAGGTGGGCTTGTTGCGTGCCTTGCGCGTGCCGCGACCGCGCATCTGCTGGTACAAGATGGCCGATCGCGTGAAGCGAGCAAAGACCAGGCTGACCACCTCGGGGCAGTCGAAGCCGGTGTCGAGCATGTTCACCGACACCAGGATCTGCGGAAACGGCTCCTTCTTGAAGCGGCGGATCTTGCTCATGCCGTCGACCGTGTCATCGGCGCCCTGGCCGCTCACCACGTAGTCGGCGAAGCGCACGTCGGGCGACGGCTTGAGGTGCGCGAACTCCGCGTCGAAGAGCCGCGCCAGGGTCTCGGCGTGCTTCTTGGTGACGGCGAAGACGATCGCCTTGCCCAGCAGCGGCTTGCGCAGCACGCCTTTGGCATCGATGTAGCCCTGGTCGAGCACCTGGCGGTACTCGCGCACGATGGCGCGGTTGCGCTCAGGGATCGTGAAACGGCGCTCCAGCGCGGACGGGTCGACGGTGATCGCTTCCTTGTCGCCGAACAGCTTTTCAAGTTCGGCACGGGTCTCCGCGTCCATGGCTGACCAGTCGAGCTCGGCCTTCTTGACCTCGAAGCCACCCTCGGCGGCGGTCTTGACCGTCTGGGCCTTGTAGATCTGGTACGGCACCAGGTAGCCATCGCGGATGGCTGTCTTGAGCTTGTACGAGAACGTGGGCGCGTCGACCTCGAAGAAGCGCAGCGTGTCGCGCACGAAGGCCTTGTCTTCATCATCGCCGCCACTGTCAGGATCGGTCACGCATGGCGTTGCCGTGAGGCCGACCTGCACGCCATCGAAGTGCCGCAGCACGCCGCTCCACTGGCCGTAGATGCTGCGGTGGCACTCGTCGCTGATGACCAGGTCGAAGTAGCCGCTGGAGTAATCGGCGTACAGGTTCACCATGCTCTGCAGCGTAGTGATGGTGATGCGCTTCTCGTCCTGAAAGCGCCGGCCCGCGCGCAGCACATAGGCCGGGTAATCCGGCAGATGTTCGGCGAAGGCGTCTTCGGTCTGCTTGGCCAGCGGGATGCGGTCGACCAGGAACAGCACGCGGGTGATCGCGTTGGCCTCGAACAAGCGCTTGATGAATGCTGCGGCCGTGCGCGTCTTGCCGGTGCCGGTGGCCATCTCGACCAACAGCTTGCGCCGCCCCAGGCCGATCTCTCGGCACAGGGTGTCGATGCACTCGATCTGATAGTCACGCTCGACGATGCGGCGGTCGATGACCACGCTCGCTGGGTCGCGGCGCACTGTCAGCGTGGCGATGCGGCGCTCCAGGTCGTCCTGCTTGAAGATCGTCTTCACGGGCCGCGGATAGGCCTCGCGCTGCCACTCCCAGAACAGCACCTCATTGCCATTGCATAGGAAGGCATAAGGCACACCGTGCTGCTGGGCGTAGGCTTTAGCCTGCGCCGCTGCATCGCCCGGGCTCACCGAGTAGCGCTTGGCTTCGATCACGGCCAGCGAGCGGCCGTGGCGGTCGCACAGCACGTAGTCGGCACGCGTGCCGTCAGGCAGTTGAACTTCGAATCGAACGGCGTTGGTGTCGAGCACGTCCCAGCCCTGGGCCGCGAGCAGTGCGTCGATCTTCACGCGGGCGAAAGCTTCGTTAGTCATGCGGACGTGCTCTTGAGGAATCCGATACGGCCCGGGCATGGCCAGCCTTGCTTGTTCTTATGGGGATTCAGCGTTGCATCGTACGTATCTCGCTTGAATGTCTTGCCGCAGGTCGTGCAGGCAAACGTGTACGTCAACCCAACACCGCGGAGTGGCCTCGTCGCCAGTGCGCCGCCAGGTCGGCGCACTGGTGGGAATCGAGGCGGCGAAAACGACGAGACGGTAGCAGGCTGCCGGTCGATAGACGGTACAGTCAGTGGACCGGAATCGGTCAACTCGACCACATAGCGTGGCTTGAATGCTTGACGGGAGACGGTTGCCGAACTAATGCGATCGAGCCTGTAGCTTCGGGACTCGCCGGTGTCAGCCTTCACTCCGAATAACAGCAGGTGCCCGGCACTCGTGCGCCGTACGGAATACGGTTCAATCGTCGGCGCCGTGCGCTCGCCGTTTGCCTTGGTGTAGTCCAGTTGCACGCATAGCCGGTTAGCTGCGGCAAAGCGGATCGTCTCCAGCGAGCTGGCCGCGGCACCCCAGGGTTGAACCATGGGCGGCAAGCGCCACCCGGTGTCCATGGTCTCCCGCCCGAAGGCAGTGACCGGCACGGCGGCAAAGGTCGGCGCAGCAATGGCTTCGTTCAGCCATTCGAAGACCTCCGGCAGTTCCTGCCAGAACTCCTGGAATGGCGGGCAGGTAGGCAACTGGTGGGCGAGC
The DNA here is from genome assembly GCF_900089495.1 of Thiomonas sp. X19. NCBI lineage: Bacteria > Pseudomonadati > Pseudomonadota > Betaproteobacteria > Burkholderiales > Thiomonas > Thiomonas sp. X19. The sequence goes on from NZ_LT605203.1 coordinate 2,255,935, forward strand.
ATCTGCTCCCACTCCACCTCGATGGCCGTGCGCTCGGGCCGACCGGCGAGTGCCGCGTAGGTCGGCACCGTAATGCCCTTGAACTCGCATTTGCGGGCGAGCGTGCTGCGGACGACGGCACGGTCCGGCTGCAGGTCTTGACGACGGTAGAGGTGCACCACGTCGTACAGGTCGCGTGGCCGTTGGCGCTCGGCCAGGGCACGCATCTTCTCGGCGAAGACCTCCTCGAACGAGTAGCTGAGGGCGTGAATCCCTTCGCCCGGGAGGTCAGTGTACGGGTGATGGACGGGACGCCGCACCGGCGTCAGGACCAGCACTTCGTCGGCAGCCAGGTCGAGCTTGATGCGCGGTGGATCGCCCGCGCGGCCGAGCGGCCCACGATACCCGACGCGCCCTTGCGCTGACTGGCTGCCCCGGGGGTTGGTGAAGACTTCGAACTTTCGCGCTTCGGGCGGAAGCTGAAGGCCGCACACGTCGTAGACCCAGTCGCCGACCTCCTCAAAGACCTCGGCGAGGAAACCTTCGTCCAGGTGTTCGGCGTCCTGTAGCGTGAAGTCCAGGTCTTCGGAGAAGCGGTAGGTCTCGAAGTAGCACTTCTTCAGGCAGGTGCCGCCCTTGAACACCCAGCGAGGGCCGATGACAGGGTGCGCCGTGATGCCGGCCAGGAACCAACCGAGGGCGTAGTCCTTCTCGACCACATGGGCCTGCAGCTGCAGCTCGGCCGCCAAGGCCATGATCTCCTGCTTCGGGATCACGGCTGCACCTCGCGCGCCTCAGTGGCCGGCACCCATACGCGCCAGGCCGTTGCGAGCCGGTCCGCGGGTAAGGCGGGGTCGAGTTTGGCATAACCGGCAGAGAGGTTCTGCCGGCACAGCTCAATGAGGGCGCCTTGATCAGGGTGATCTCTCTGCAGCAGGAATCCCAGCCGCTTGAAGACAGAGCCGATGCCGAGCTTGCCGGCATAGACGCCCAATTTGGCCGCCTCCTTCGGCTGGTCACGCAAGAGGCTTCCCACCATTTCGACCAAGTGTCGAATGCCGCCCGCCAATGTCGGGTCGGCCAGCATGTCGATCACAGTGCGCGCGGGGTCCGAGACGTGCATTCGTGTGCCACCGCGCCACACGGTCTTGAGGCCGATGAAGTTGGCCGCCGCAACAGTGTGAAGCTCGAAGCGCGCCTTGCGCAGCACCGGATTGCGATTGCGCGGGCGCTTGGTGGTCATCACGCAGAGCGAGCCAAAGATCTGCTCGGTAAGGCCCCAGTGCTCTGCGGCGGACCAGCCACCGATGTAGCAAGGGGAGAACATCGCGGTGGCGACTGACCACGAGTCCTCCAGTGCGATGTCAGCTGACGCCGACTCGATCGGCACCGGCACGTACGCGCCGCGCCTGACGCGCGCCAGCCATCCGGCGCGGCACCAGGCCGCCAGCCTGCGTGCCGCAGCAGTGTGCGTCATGCCGAGCGTGCTAGCGGCTTCGCCTGCCGTCAGCACGGAAGGGCTATCGCGCAGCAGTTGGCTGAGCTGTTCGCGGGACATGGCACTGAGGCCGGAGGGCTTCATGCGCTACATCTTAAGCGAATCAACGTGTCTCTTGGCGATCTTATTGCTCTTGAAATGTAGTGAAACGTGTGTTTGACATCCCTAGCACCAGCGTCAATGCAACTGCCGGCAGACGAGTAGCAGCTCTATGGGGAACAGTGGACATCCCAATTCTGCGGGGATGAATGACTGAGATCAGTCTCTGTCATTCGTCACGCGCCACCCACTGCCAATCTCTCCCATAGCTGGCGGCATTGCAACCTCCTGGCAGGCTTGGATTGGAATCGACGGCGGGTTTGAATCAGATTTGGTGGCGTCTTTGAACCGGAGCACGTGGGTGTTTGATCAGAATACGCAGTTGGGTTAGGCAGTCACTCAAAGCGGCTGGTAGCGCAAGGGCAAAGCCCGCGCAGTGCTGGCGCACCACCAGCCTGCGCCCACGGTGTCGCCGGCACTGTCCACCGGCAAGGAGCTACTAGCCGGGTATCGTCTGCCGCATTCCGCATTGCCCCAGTCCATGCGTGAACGATGCCAAACGCCTGAAGGCCGCGCAGTCCGTGCGTGCAAAAAACAAAAAGGGGGCGGCGAAGGCGCGTCAGCGCCTGGAGCCGCAGACATGGTGGAGAGCACAGGAAGCTGCCGCTGCGGCGCCGTCATGGCGTCACATGTGACGCCCGTCACGGTCGTTACGCCGTGACGCTCGCCGTGACGATTTCCGTGACGGTCGGCGCAGCAGCGTCACGCGTGACGGGCGCCGTAACGGCACCCTCCGAGTCTGCTGACCCGGCCAGCTTGGCGAACCGTTGCCGCTCGCGATACCGGCGCACGCTCTCTGCATGAGCAGCCGCCTCTATTTAAAAAACCCCCTCTCCCCCCTTAAATAAGGTATGGATGGCGAATGCTATCACGCAAAGAAAGGGGGCGCGATGGCCCCCCAGCACAAGGTCAGCAAATCCGCAGGATCAGCGCCCCTTGTCCTGACCTGAGCGCTTGCCACGTTCTGGCACTTTGACAGGCTGGGTCGATACAGGACCTTGCGCAGGTTGCACCCCTGGTACAGCCTGATGCTCCCGCACTCCGACGCGCTGTTCAAGGGATGCGCGTCGGTCGGCTTCGACCAGCCCGGCATCCTCATGGATTCGCCTTGCTTCGGCATCCGCACTTCTCGCACCCGAAGATCTCGCCGGCGCTTTCCTCTGTGCGTCCATGACGATCTTCTGCAAATCGGCATTGGCAACCTCGATCCCGAGGCGCACTGCCTCACGCGCCGCTCGCTCCCGAAACTCGCTGCTCCCGGTAATGTCCACTTTCCCGCCATACTTCTGCGCCGCAATCCGCAGGGCCGCTTCCAGGCTGTCATCCGTCTTGTCGTGCATGACGATACGCGGGCCGGTGTCGGTAAACGCCTCGAGCCCATCCTGCTTGCGGTAAATCACCATCTGTCGGCGCTGGTCGACCTCGGCTTGCAATGCGGCCACGGTGAGCTTGCGCAATGGGTCGAGTTCTTCCCCCTCAATGCCGTCGATGCCTTGGCTCTTCTTGCGCTGGTCGCGGTATCGAATCCCGCGCAGGGCGGCCCTGGCCGCTTCATCCCCAGCCTCGGCCTGCCGATCCAGCCAGGTGCGCCACACCTCGGACCGCGGCACCTTGGCCGTGAGCGCCTTGCGCTCTGCCGCCTGGCGCTTTTGCAGTTGCTCGCGCCGCTTGGCGGCCTCCATGGCCCAAAGGGATTGCGCCATGTTGTGTGAAAGACCGGACGCCTTCGCCTTCGCGATGGCGTCCGGCTTCTCCAGACGCAGCGCTGCAGTCAGCGCCTTGCGTTGCATCCCATGCCTGGACACCATCATCTGCCGCATCACAGGTCGCTCCCGGCGCAAGAGCTCCTGATCCACTTTAAAGCGTGCGGCCAGTTCTCTGCGGGCAACCTGGCGTTCGACACGCCGCGTCGTGCGTTCCGCAGATTCCGCACGCACATTCGGTCTCTGCCCGGTGCCCTGCGCCATGTCGGCATCCAGAACGCGCTGATACGTCAGACTCGGCGCCGGCAGTCGCGCACCCGGTGGCTGATACGGCCCGAGCCTCTTTTCCAATTCGGCCTTGCTTGCCCAACGCCCCATCTGGGACGCCTTGGCGGCCAGAACACGGCCGTCATCCAGCGTCGTGGTGACGATCATTCCAGAGCCTTTGGGCTGGATCGTGACGCCGTAATCCGCCGCTGCCCGATGCAAGTCGTCCCACGTCGCCCCAGGGTTGGCCAGCGTCGCCTTGATCGGCTTGGCCGGTGTAGACGCCACCCATTCCTGAAACGACTGCGCGCCCGCGTTGCGGTGCTCGGCGGCGCTGGCAGCATTTGACAATCGCGGGCCCTCGGCGCCCTTGAGCATGCCGCGCTCTGCGCGTTCCCTGCGCGACATAAACCGCACCTCCGCTCCGTCCATGCCCTCAATGGTCACGAACACCCCGTGATCGGCCTGCCACCCCTGCATCAGCTCGATCTCGCGCGCTGCCTTGTGCATCCTGATTTTCGAGAACGCGGGAATCTCGGCCATGCGGCCATCATCCCGAATGCGGTTGATGACCAGGTGCAGGTGATCATGGTCCGTGTCATGGTGCAAGGCCCATGCCGCTTGATTGCCGCCCATGTCCATCGCGTTCATCATGTACTCGCAGGCCGCTTGGGCCTGTGCCGGCGTGGGATGCTCGCCGTCTTTCCACGACATGACCAGGTGGAACACCGGATTTCCGCCGCGCCCGCCATTGCTCCGGTACTCGTCCTCCCGCCCGTTCATCTCCCAGCCGAGTTCTTCGGCCAGTCCGGGCGCGTCGGAGCGGATCGCGTCATAGTTGACAACGCCGAAGTCAATTTCGGCATTTGGATCATCTGCGCGCATCACATAGTCAAGAACAGGCGAGAAGCCAATGCTTCGGCCTGCTTTCAAGGTCACTTGCTTGGGGATCATGGTTTGGTCAGTCGACGGGCCGCCTCATCCACCCGTTGAAGGGCGGCATGAAAGGCGGCGGTCTGCTCTGGTGTCCACGTCGCAGGTGGCTTGCGCAGGAAATTCCGCAGCATCTGCCCGATCCGGCGCAGTTCCGCCACACCCTGCGCATCGATAGCCGCCCGCGGCGGGCCGCTGTGTGCGATCAAGTGCCGGATGTAGGCGCTGCGGCTGATCCCGGCCAACGCGGCATGCACGTGCACGCTGGCGGCCAGTTCAGCAGAAACCCGCGTTGCCAGAATCCGGCCCGCTTCTGCAGGCGAGCTCACGCGTCACCTGTCACAGACCGGTAGAAGGCCCGCGAGATCGACCAGGCCATGAAAAGCCCGCCAGTCACGAAGCCGACGACACCACCGGCGAAGGCAATGCCGCAAGCGGCGAAAACGCTGGCCCAGCGGCCGGAAAGGGTCGTTGAGGCGACTCCAACGGCTACGGCGATCGTAATGGCGACAAGCGCGCCAACGAGCACAACAGGAGTGCGCGGCGACGCGAGGGAACTGCGACGGCGGTGTGTCATTTGAAGCTCCTGGTGTTCTTGATGGGGTGGCTCGACTGCGCATCCTTGATCTGCTGCACGAGCATGGCGTTCTGGTTCTGAAGGGCCGTTATCTCGTGACTGTCTTTGACATACACGTGAACCAGCAGGCCCATCAGCGCAGCACAAACGACACTTCCAACGAATGCCCAGAACACAGAAAAGCCGTCCTTGGCGGCCTTCCTCAGACTGTCGACCACGTCGTAGTGCTGATGCACATTCACGCTCAGGTTGGGCTGAACATGCACCGCCACAGCGCGCCCGATGCGGTCGAAATCCAACGGTTCAGGCGGCGTGACTTGGGGGGTTGGCGGCGTTGATGCCAGCACTGCACTTGGCAATCGGGCGATTGCTTTGTGCGTGTCGTCCACGCGGGAAATCACCTCCACCATGCCTGTTCTCACCGCCGTCAGGACTGCATCCATGTCCCGGTGTGCGTCCCCATCGGCTTTCACAGTCTCTGTATTTCGCGCTGCCTCGCGCGTCATGGCCCGCCAGTCGGCGGCCCAGATTGACGCCAGCGCAGCCCACAAACCGGCGTGCTGCGGCGCGTCTTCGCCAATCAGTCCGCCCGAAGTCACGGCGTCAATGTGCGCACGCGCCGATGCCTGTGCGAGTTCAGAGATCGGGCCACGGAGTGCGCCTTTGTAGGCATCCTCTGCGTAGCTCATGACGCCTCCCCTGCGGTGGCAACCGGGTCAGTTGACGCGGCGGCGCGCTTTTTTCGAGGGGCTTTGGTGGCCTGTCCCTTGTGGATCAGGCGCGCATCAAGAAGCGCCTGCTGCACGATTTCGGGGGCGACGCCGACATCGGCGGCGAGCGCATTGACCACGATTCGCAGCGAAGTCCCTTCGCGCAAAAGCATGTCAATCTCGTGATGCAGCGCACCGATGTGCGCACGGGCGCGCTGTTCCGGCGTGCCGGTTCGCGCTGTCAGAAGTTCATCGAACTTGCTCATTGCAACTCCTTGGGTGTTGGAAACATGCCAACACTACGGAGCTGCAACGCAGCCTCAAAACGCGCATCAGATGCGCACGATCACCGACGACAAGCGAAGCGCGGAATCCGGTCTTTGATCTCGGGTGTCGGGCGAAGCCTGACCAGTCTGGGGCGGGAAACATGCGGCGCAAGCCAAAATGTTTACACGCTCCACATCCTGCACAGAAAACCTTTGACCCCTTTCGACGGTTTCGATGTCCGCCGCTGCGCATCACTTCAGGCATCGGAAACACAAGCCGTCCGCACGTCCTCGCGCACGTCCGGTGTGGCGAGTTTGTCCAGATAGTCCGCCCATGCCTGCATCATCTCAACACGCTTCGGCCAGTGCTGCGTGCGGTTGTACGCGGCACCCAGGCTGCCTTGCTTGACGTGCGAAAGCTGTTCCTCGATCACATCCCAGTCGTATTCGAGAACTTCATCCAGGATCGTTCTTGCCATCGCCCGGAAACCATGAACGGTCATTAAATCCACGTCATAACCAAGGCTCTTGAGCGCGGCATTGAGCGTGCCGGAACTCATGCACTTCTCGCGCTTCCTGACACTCGGGAACACATAGTCGCCACGCGAAAGGAGTCGGGCTTCCCGCAGCAACGCGACGGATTGACGCGCCAAAGGAACCCGGTGTTCTTTGCTCATTTTCATGAATTCGGCGGGGATGGAAACTTCGGGACGCTCGGCGTCGAGCTTCACCCATGCCCACTTCATCTGCCGCAATTCGCCCTGGCGGAGGAACACCAGCGGGGCCAATTGCAAGGCGATCCGGGTGACAAACCCGCCGCGATAGGCATTGATGCTGCGCATGAGTTGCGCCACGTCCAGCGGGTCAGTCAGTGCAGCAAGGTGCTTGCCTCTGGATGGCGTCAGTGCGCCGCGAAGGGCAGTGGTCGGATCGATCTCGGCACGCCCGGTTGACACGGCGTAGCGCATGACCTGTGAGCAGACATCTTTGACCCGGTGTGCAGTTTCAATCGTTCCCCGCGCCTCGATTTTGCGCAGCACGGCCAGCACATCGGGCGCCTTGAGACTGGCAACCTGTGCAGCGCCGATGTGCGGAAAGACGAACTTCTCCAGCCGCTGCATCAACCTGACTGCGTGGGACGGTTGCCATTGGACGCTCATCCGGCGATGCCATTCGCGCGCAACGATCTCGAAACTGTTTTCGGTGTCTGGCGGCAGACCCTTGCGCACTTTGCGCGCGCCGCTCGGATCGATTCCGTCAAGCAGACTGACGCGCATCCGGTCACGTTCTTCGCGCGCGGCCCGGATGCCTTTGTCGGGGAACTTGCCTAGCGAAAGCAGCTTTTCCTTGCCGTCGACCAGGTATCTGAATCGCCAGACCTTGGCGCCAGTCGGTGACACCCAAAGATGGAGTCCACCCCCATCATAGAGCTTGTAGGGCTTCTCCAGGGGCACGGCATTTCTGCACTTCATGTCATTGAGCATTGGGGTATTTCCTTTCGGACGGCACGATACCCCATGCACGATACCCCGTGATCCCGCGAAACAACGGCGAACAACGGAGGCTTAAGAAGGCAAAGAAAAAGCCGTAACCCTCTGATTTCTTAGAAGATTACGGCTTATTTGGAACAATCCAAAACAAGGTGTTGGTGGAGCCGGGGGGAATTCCATGCACGTCAACAAAACGTAGCATAAAAATAACAACCAATCAACAAGGGATCAATATTTCTCTCGTGTTTTCAGATAGTTGTCCCTTCTAAATACCCATAATATCAACAAGGGTAAACAGAGCATTAACAAGCAATCAACTTGTCAGAGTAAGATCGGGAGTAAGAACTGATGGCGTTCTTACGCGCGACATCGGTACGGGTAAACCCTTTATTCTTGTTAGGTTCCCAACTGCGGAACTGAACCCGCGTCCCACACATTCTGATCCTGCTTTGCAGATCTTCAACAAACTTTCCGCTCGCCAGGTTGCTGGTCTTCCCGCTGGGTTCCACAGCGACGGCGGCAACCTCTACATCCGAGTCAAAGAATCCGGTGCTCGATCCTGGGTGTTCCGATACCGGGCTGAAGGGAAGGTGCGAGAGATCGGCCTTGGCCCTGTGCATGCCCGTAGCCTCGCCCAGGCCCGCGAAATTGCCGCCAAGATGCGCAACGCACTGCTTGACAGCGCCGACCCTGCTGGTGTTCTGGCACACCGACCAAAATCAACGGCGTCGTCGTTCAAGGCCGTTGCCACGGATCTGATCGAAGCAAAAACGGCAGGCTGGACGAACCAGAAGCACGCTTGGCAGTGGACGAACAGCCTGGAGAAATTCGTCTACCCCAAAATCGGCGCTCTGGATGTCTCTGTTGTCGATACCGATCAGGTGCTCGACGTTCTCAAAGCAATCTGGGCTGACAAACACGAAACAGCGACCCGCGTGCGCCAGCGCATCGAAGCCGTGCTGGACGCGGCGAAAGCGCGGAAGCTGCGCATCGGCGAGAACCCGGCTCGCTGGAAAGGGCATCTGGACAAATTACTCGCAGCCATTCTGAAGTCGCAACGGGTTGAACATCATCCCGCCATGCCATGGCAGGAGTTGCCGGCATTCATCGCCCAACTTCAAGCACGCGATGCTGTCGCCGCCCGAGCCCTGGAATTCCTCATCCTCAACGCCAACCGCACTGGCGAGGTCATCGGAGCGCAGTGGTGCGAAATCAACCTGGATTCCGGCCTGTGGCTCATTCCAGCCCCACGCATGAAAACTAAGCGTGAGCACCGCGTTCCATTATCCAAGCGCAGCCTGGAGATTCTTGCGTCACTCAAGGGTCTGGATGACGAGTTTGTCTTCCCTGGTGGCCAAATCAAAAGGCCGATCAGTAATCAGGCCATGAACGCGCTGATGGACCGCATGAAATGTACCGACGTGTCGGTTCATGGTTTCCGCTCCACGTTCCGGGACTGGGTGTCCGAAGCGACCAACTTCAACCCCGAACTCGCTGAAATGGCTCTAGCGCACACGATCAGCAATAAAGTTGAGGCTGCCTACCGGCGCGGCGACCTTCTTGAAAAACGCAAGGAGCTGATGAAAGCGTGGGCAGAGTACGCCCTTTCAGCCGTTGGCCGCTCTCTTAAGAAACTCACCTCAAGTGGTTGATGGGCAAGGTATTGTTCAGGCAGTCTGGGGCATGGCGACGAGTTGCATGCCGAGCTTGCTGGCGCGCTGGGACAGTTGGCGCAGTACGCGCTCGCGGTATCTCTCTTCGTAATAGGCCTGGCCTTGGTCGGTGTATTCCTCGCCCTTGGTCAGCATCGTGTAGATGAGCCGCGCGAGCTTGTGGGCGGCGGCCGCGACGGCCTTGGGTTTGTCCATGCGCGCGCACATGCGCCTGAAGTACGCCCCTAGCGCCGACTGGCTGGTGCGCAGTGCGGCCGCCGCGAGTCGCAGCGCCTGCGCTGCGCGGTTGGCGCAGCGTTTGGTCTTGCCGCTCATCACCTTGCCGCCCGTGATCTTGGTGCCTGGACACAGGCCCATCCAGCTCGCAAAGTGCTTGTCACTGGGGAAGCGCGACATGTCCGCGCCGGTCTCGCTGATCACGGCCAACGCTGTGGTCACGTCGATGCCATCAATGCGCGTCAGGTCCACGCCGCACATCTTGAAGAGCTGCGTGCGCAGATCGAACTTCGGCGCGTTGCGGGCGCGGCCGCGCTTCTTGCCCTTGGCGGGTTCGCCGTCGTGAACCTGCAGGGTTTGCATCTGCTGCTCGATCTGCGTGTCGCATTCGGCAAGCTGCGTGCCGATGAAGTCGAAGGCGTCCAGCGCCTGCTTCAACGCGAACAAGTGCTCCGCCCGCCAGTTGCTGCCCTGCAGGCTCTTGGCGATCTCCTCGACACTGGCCTTCACGCGCACGTTCTTCATCGCACCCAGCACCTGGCCGTCGCGCTCGCCGGCGACGATGGCGCGCAGGATCTTCTGGCCCGTCTCGCCCACCACATCGGCAATCACGTTGGCGAGTTGCACGTTCATCTGCGTCAGCGCCTTTTGCATGTGCTGGACGTCGCGGCCCTGGCTCCTGAGCAGCATGGCGCGCTGGCGCCACAGCGAGCGCAGCACACAGACCTGCTCGGTCGGGCGGAACGCGCCGCTGAGCAGGCCATAGGTCATGAGCTGCTGCAGCCACTGGCAGTCGAGCACATCGGACTTGCGCCCCGACACATTCTTGACGTGCCGCGCGTTCACCAGCAGCACCGTGAAGCCGCGCGACTCCAGCAGCTCGAACAGCGGGATCCAGTACACGCCGGTGGATTCCATCGCGACGGTGTCGACCTTGCAGGCCTTGAGCCAGTCGGCGATGGCGTTGAGGTCGACCGTGAAGCTGGGGAACTCGCGTACCGGCTCGTCGTCGCGGTCCGGCGGTACGGCCACGAAGTGGGCTGCGCTGCCGATGTCGATGCCTGCGGCATTGGGGTGGGTGATCGTCAAGGCCGCTGCACGAGCCTTGACGGGCTTGGGGATGACGCTGCGATTGCGTTGAATCATGGCTTGCTCCATCATCGGTTGCGGAATGTGGTGCCGCCTCGGGTACGTCGTCTTGCTCACTCTCTTAAACGGGATATCGCCACGCCAGCTATGAACTGCCGCGACGATTCACCAATGTCGATGACGTCACCCAGGACCACGCTAACCCGCGGGCATTGCGCACCATGGCTACATCGGTCTTCCGCGGCACCGCATTCCACCTTGCCACAACCGGAGCACGCTGTGTTTCTTCGGCGCGATTTGCGGCAACGGGCCGATTACTTCGCTAACCATCCCTTTCCTGGCCCCCTGCCCTCGCGCGTCTGCAAAGAGCACCTGCCGCCGTTCAGTCGGCAATGCAGAACAGCGGGATGAACATCGGCGACGGATCGGGGCTCTTGTCGCCAACCAGCAGCGTGAAGCCGAGCTTTTGGTAGAAGTCCACAGCCAGCGGGTCGGCATCCAAGTACATACCGAAGCTGCCAACCTGGATTGCCACAGACTTCGTGAGTGCCAGCGCGTGTTTCATCAGTCTGGAGCCGAGTTGACGCCCTTTGTAGTTCTTGTCCACGCCCAGCATGACGAGCCTTGAGCATGGAATTTTTCGGGGCAATGACCCAAGCTGCAAGGCGGAGAGCGATGACACATCAATCATATGCTGAGCAATCGTGTAGAAGCCTACGAAGCTGTCCCCTTGCGCTGGGTCTGTCAGCACATAGGCCACGCTCAAGTTTTTCTTGGTCTGCGACTTCAGGCTGTTGTGCACGAACGAATTGATGACGGCGTGTTCGCAGTCGAACTGCTTTTGTCCTGCATAGATCAAGCCAGGGTCGTACCGCGAAAGTTCAACCGCCGCGCCCTGCTTCATTGCTGATTCGGAAAGTCGGGCAAGGTCATCAACGCTTTCATGGCCTTCGTTGGCTGTTGCGGATGCGTCAACAATCGGACCAAGGCTGCTTGGCCTTGCTTTGTCAACGTGATGCTGGCGTGCTCACTGAGTACCTTGCGGGCTTTTTCGATGGCAGGGCCAAGTACAAACGAGGTCAAGTCCAACCCATCCAACGCCGCGGCCTGACTGAGCATGTCTTTCATGTCGGCCGTGGTCTTGAATTCCATGCGGGCCTGGCGCAGATGCAGTGCAGTTGTTTCCATGGAGAAATTCCTCCGCTTTAGAGAGGAGTCTATTGTACGGCTGTTGCCCGTATGCGTCTATGTAGACTGCAGACAGAAAACAGCGGAAGCACCAATTCCTTCTTGCCCCTGCCTTTGCCTTGACGCCGCACCAGCGGCTGCCTTGCTTGTCGCTGAGCCCCCCATCACGCTTTGCGCCACCCCGGCATAAGCACATGCCGGGTGCGGTTCACGGATTCCTATTGTCCTTGCCGTGATTCGTGGGTGGTGCCAACGCACCCGGCTCCTATTCCCTGGAGCCCAGCATGCGCATCATCATCGCCGAAAAACCCTCTGTCGCCCAAGCCGTCGCTGGCGTGCTGGGCGGTGCCCGCAAGTCGGACGGTTTCATCGAATGCGCGGGGGCAACCCGTGTGACCTGGTGCTTCGGCCACCTGCTGGAGCAGGCCAGACCCGAGGACTACGTGGACGGCGGCAAGGTGCTCGCCTCGCATCTGCCCATCCTTCCTGATCACTGGAAGCTGTCACCGCGCGATGGTGGCGCTGGCAAACAGGTCAAGGTCATCCGCGATCTGCTCAAGGACGCCACCGAAGTCGTCAACGCTGGCGACGCCGACCGTGAGGGCCAGTTGCTGGTGGACGAAGTGCTGCTGCACCTGGGCTGGAAAGGCAAGACTTCGCGCCTGTGGTTGTCCAGCCTCGATGATGCCAGCGTGCGCAAGGCGTTGGCTGGCATCCAGAGCAACGACACCATGCGACCGCTTTACGAATCCGCCCTGGCTCGCCAACGTGCCGACTGGCTGATGGGCATGAATGGCTCCATCGCACTCAGCCGCAACCTGCAGGCCTGCGGCGTGCCCGGCGCCTGGAGCATCGGCCGGGTGCAGACCCCGACCCTGGCGCTGCTGGTGGATCGCAAGCGCGAGATCGAGCACTTCAAGGCCTGCGATTTTTATCAGGTCGTGGCGCACCTGGATGGTGGCATCAAGGCGGCATGGCAAGTGCCCGATGATTTTGTTGACGAAGACGGCCGGCTGCTGGACAAGGCCAAGGCCGACGAGACTGCGCGTCGGATCACCGGCAAGGCGGCCCGTGTCACGAAGTTCACGCGCAAGACGGGTGAGCGCGCCGCTCCCCTGCCCTACACCCTGGGCGGGCTTCAGAAAGCCGCCAGCAGCCGTTTCGGTCTGTCGGCCAAGGACACACTAGCTGCGGCGCAGGAACTGTACGAAGCCAAGATCACCACCTACCCGCGCACCGACTGTTCCTACTTGCCGATCGAGATGCACAGCAGTGCTGGTGGCATCCTCAAAGCAATTGGCAGCGAAGGCATTGCCGGGCTGGACCCGGCGCGCAAGCATGCAGCCTGGAATACCGGCAAGGTCGAGGCGCACCACGGCCTGATTCCGACTGGACAGAACCCTGATGCAGCCAGCCTCTCGGCCCATGCGAAGCGTGTCTTCGACCTGATCCGCGAGTCCTACATCCGCCTGTTCATGCCGCCCGAGACATTCGAGACGCGCGAGGCGCTGTTCGACATCGACGGGTTGGGCTTTCGTGCTGTGGCCCGGACAGTATTGGAGCCGGGCTGGACAAAGCTCGGTGGCAAGGATGACGACGAGAGGCAAGAGCAAGGCGAAGCTGCTGGCACGTTGCCTGAGCTGCGCGAGGGCGAGGCCCGCACCTGCGAGCGTGGTGGGGTCATCGGCAAGCGCACCACACCACCCAAGCCCTACACGGACGGCACGCTGATCGCGGCGATGACGGGCGTGCACAAACTGGTCACCGACCCGAAGCTCAAGGCGCGCCTCAAAGAAACGTCCGGCCTGGGCACCGAGGCGACACGGGCCTCGATGATCGAGGTGCTCATCACACGCGAGTACACCGAGCGCAGCAAAAAGGAAATCCACCCGACCGATCGCGGCGTGCAGCTCATCAACATGTTGCGCAAGGTCGTGCCGGAACTGGCCGATCCAGGCACCACGGCGCTGCAAGAGGACGCGCTGGCCGATATTGCGGCCGGGCGTGCGCCGCTGGCGGCCTTCATGGCCAGCCAGGTGCAGGCTGCGCGTGGGTTCACCCGCACGCTGCTGGATGGCAAGTTGACCGACACACAAATGGTGATGCACGCCTGCCCGGCCTGTGGTGGCGCACGCTGCGCGAGGCTGAAAAGCAAGGCGGGGAACGCCTATCACCGTTGCATGGATTGCCATGCAGCCTTTGGTGATGATGGCGGCAAACCGGGCAAACGCTTCGAGGACAAGGCGGCTGGTGATGCTGGGGCTGCGCAGAAAGCTGTCGCTTCTGCTGCGTCCGGCCCGCAATGCCCGGCCTGCAAGAAGCCGACTTTCAAGAACGAGACCAAGACCGGCAAGGCGTATTTCCGCTGCGGCGGGTGCAAGGGGGCTTGGTGGCCGGATCGGACAAGTGACAAGAAGCTGGGCAGCAAGTGGGAGGCGATGAAATGAAGGGCTTCAAAGACGTTGAAGAGTCCGCCTGGTTCATCGGCACCATGGCCGCTGTTGCGGTCATCGTATCGGCGGCCCTCATCGCATCGGTCTGGTACGGCATGCTTGGCGGGGCTGCGCGATGATGCCGGTCGCCCTTCTTCATCAGTGCGCTCCGCGGGTGGCAGAGGTCACCATGGCGGCCATCGTGCAACAGGAAAGTGGAGGTAACCCTCTGGCGATCCACGACAACACGACCGACCGGAGTTACCGGCCGGACAGCTTGTTCGAAGCTGTTGGCCTGGCGCGCAAGTTCATCGCCGCCGGGCACTCGGTTGACATGGGTATCGCACAGATCAACAGCGGCAATCTGCCGTCGCTGCACCTTGGTCTGCAGCAGGTGTTCGACCCATGCCTGAACCTGCAGGCCGCCCAAACGATCCTGCTTCGCGGATGGAAGCAATCGGGCGGCAGTTTGCGGGGCGCACTGTCGGCTTACAACACTGGGAATACTGAGTCAGCAGTCGGCGCACGCTACGCCGCTGGCGTGTTCTGGCAAGCAGGGGTTGTCGTGCCAAGCATCCCTGGCGGGAAGCTGGCACGGTGGACAACAGCGGATGCTTTGCACCAGGTGCGTGTTGCCGATGCTGCCCTGCCACCTGTGCGGCCAGTGATTACCTGGACACCGGCGGCCAGCCCATTATCTCCGGCCGAGGGTGTGCTGGCCGCAAGGTGGTAATCAAGCCAGACCTTTGAACGCTTTGAATACCTTGTCCATATCCATCGTGTCACTACCTGCCTCAACAAATACTCGGCACCTATATTCCCAGCGCCCGCCCGGCTCCCATTGCCGGACTTCATACTCGTCCGGACCGACCCAATGGAATCGAAGCGCATCGATTTCAGATTGCTGCGCAAGAGTTAACCCTGTTTTAATCGTGTGGTAAAAGATTTTAACTGTTTGTTTTTTGGGCACAGCCTTTGCTTTTGCCTTTGAATTCCGGGGCCGCACCTCATTGATTTGAGATGGTTTAACACCCAAGAACCCCATCAACTCATCCCAAACGCCAAGTGCTTGAGCACGCTCCGCAAATTCTCTGGAATACTCCGATCTCATATCTGTGATTTTTCGCTCGGAAATTCCAAGCCCCTCTTCCAAATCTTTGACGCTGTTCTCGAACAGCGCGAAATGTTTATCCGAGACACCCACCATCGTCAGTAATTCCATCACGCGCTCGCTGTCTTTGTTCGCAGCTTCTTGCATTTCTGTGGTTAAACTATCCACAATTTCTTTTGGAGTATCGTTGTCTTCATCACCAGCATTTTGCCCGGTGGTGCGCGATGGGATTGAGTAACTTTCAATTACCATCGCCGGCCGCACATATTTGGCAATGGCGAAGAAAAGGCTAACTTGATCGACGCTGTCACTGTCGGGGTGGTGTAGGTCGAAGTACCTTTCCTGCTTTTCTGTTTGCAACCGCTCAAGCACACGCGACACAATTTCGGATGCGCGATCCTCGGGATTAGAATAAAGGTGGCCGGCGTGCTTGAAAAATGCTGGCTGATTGCGCCAGTATCTTGCAGCCCGATTGGACATTTCTATAACAGCTTCAGCCGGCCATTCGCGCAGCGGGGTTTTGTGAAGATCGATGTCAGTGGTATTCATGATCAATAGTCCTTGGTGAAGTGGTCAAATGGTGAAGAATGATGAGAGCGCAAGCTCAGTCTGGCGGGGATCGCTTTTGCGTCGTTTAGCTGGCGGAACCGGAATAATCATGGAAATCGCTCGCGCAGCCCAAAGCCCTAGCATCAAAATCAAGTTGAGAAACTCAGCAATCATCCAGCCACCCTTAGACTTGATTTTCTTGGCGATCCGCTGCAGCGCCAATTCAGCGTGCCGCATGACGACAAGACCGCTGCGCGAGGCGGTTTTCTTCCCCTCAGAAAGCAAAAATGCAACCCGCCGCACTTCACGCCCCAAAAACCAGGTCTTGTTGAAAACTGTGTTTGAATTGCAGTTGTCTTTCCAATTACTGGCTGCCATGTAGTTCGGAGCACCCCGCAGAATCTCCTTGGCTCTCTGTTCGGCCGTGGGGCGGATGCGCTTGGTGGTGGTGCTGGTGGTCATGGTCAACTCCTGTTTAAGTGCCAGTGGCCACAATTTTCCCAACCGAAGTAATTACCTGCAACCTACAACGCATCATTAACAAACATCACCAGTAATCAAAAATCATTAACAAACTATCAACAAGGATCATCCTATAATGAGAAAAAATGACAATTTCAGAGCATGTCGGCGTCCTCACGCGATTAAAATTTTTTTGCAGCCGCGCAACAGTGGTTTGCGGCCATGTTCGATACCCCGGTATCAACAACAGGGGTATCGAAATGAGCGCGCACGAATCGACGACCAAAACGCGGCAGCTTGAGGCGCTGAAACGCGCGCTGGGCCAGCAAATCCTGGGGTTTTTGGATGACCCGGCCGTGGTGGAAATCATGTTGAATCCCGATGGCACGCTGTGGGTCGACCGGCTGGGCGCAGGGATGCAGAAGGTTGGCGAAGTGCCTGCAGTGCAGTCACTGACCATCGTCAACACAGTCGCGGCGATGCTTGAAACCACAGTCACCTCAGAAAACCCGATCCTTGAATGCGAGCTGCCGCTGGACTGCAGCCGGTTCGAAGCCCTGATCCCGCCCTTGGTGGAGCGGGCAAGTTTTGCCTTGCGCAAGAAGGCGTTGCTGGTGTTCACCCTGGACGATTACCTCCAAAAAGGCATCATGACCAGGGGCCAAAAGCAAGCCATCGAGGAAGCCGTTTCCGGACGGCAAAACATCCTTGTGAGTGGCGGCACCGGGTCTGGGAAGACTACGGCGGCCAACGCCATCCTCGATTGCGTGGCGCAGGTTGACCATGACCACCGCATCGTGGTCATCGAAGACACGCGCGAGTTGCAGGTGAACGCGCAGAACGTCGTCTTCCTGCGCACCAGCGACAACACCGACATGACCCGCCTGCTGCGCGCCACCATGCGCCTGCGCCCCGACCGCATCGTGGTCGGCGAGGTGCGCGACGGCTCGGCCCTGGCGCTGTTGAAGGCTTGGAATACCGGGCACCCGGGCGGAGTCGGCACCGTGCATGCCAACGACGCCAGCGCCGCGCTGATCCGCATCGGCCAGTTGATCCAGGAAGCGGGCGTGCCGCCCAACCCGGAGCTGATCGCCGAAGCGATCAATGTGGTCGTCTCCATCAAGCGCACCGCCACGGGCCGCAGGGTCGAAGAGGTCGCCGCCGTGCGCGGATGGTCGGCGTCAGGCGGCTTCCATGTCGAGCGTCTGGCTTGAAAGCTCGGCCTGCTGCAAAATCATCCTCATGCGCAACAGCAAGCTCGGCCTCCTGGCGTGCCACCTCAATGCCCCGGTCGGCCCTTGGGTCGAGCCGCAACACATCGCGCGTGCCCTGCGCGAGGGAAGCGTGGTCAACGTCCACGCCGGGGGGCGAACAGACGCGGTGAGGGGACTGTTGCTGACGCTGTTCACCGAAGCCGACCCCGCGCTGATCCTGGGTTGCGCCCGCGAAGCCGGGGCCGATCTGCAGAGCGTGAATCGTCTCTACGAAGAGGCCATCCACGATCATTTGCCGCGCGTCAAAGACTGGGAGCGGCTTGTCGCCGCGCGGACGTGACGGGCCTTATGCTGCCCGGACCTCGTTCAACAGATCAGGGTGCCGGTCGAGCACCTTGAGCAACTTCACCAGCGCCAAGGGTGGTCTGGTCTTCCCATTTTCGTAGCGTGAGAACGCATTGACGCCGCCCCCGAAGATTTCGGCGGCTTCGCGCTGGTCAAGGGCAAGCTTTTTGCGCACACGGACGATGAAGCCAGGGTCCACGATCGAGGCATTGACCTGCTTGTTGAATTCCAGCATCGCCGTACTGATTCTGGCCGATTCGGTCATGTCGAGGACGGCCTCTCCACAGGCCGGGCAGAAGTCGCCGGTCACTGCCGGAATGGTGGTCAGTTCCCCCTTGTAGGTGTACGGCAGATCGCGCGTGTCATGCACCAGTTCTGCCGCTGCACACATTGGACATTTCATGTTCATAGCTCCTTGAATGACACGATGAGCACCTCATCCATGACCGTCAGTTTCAGGTAGACCTCTCCGGCGAACGTCGTGGGTCGGTACACGTCCTGCCAGACCCTGTGGTCGGCGTGCGTGGTCATGCTCTTGTAGAAATCGCCAGCGGTCAGCGTCTTGACCACATGGACCATTGCCACGAAGTCAAAACCCATCGCGGCGCTGCCCGCCAGTGCCGACACGGTTGAACGCACCTTGCCCGCCTCGATCATGGCCTTGATGACCGACAGCTTGCAATGGGGCGTGCTTTTCTCCATCCGGCAATAATAACCTACTTGGTTATCCATGGCAAGCCGGTGCCGGTCGATTGTCCCGGCTGCTGGTTGTGATCGTTCTTGCCCCCGCCTTCGTCCTGGCGCCGCGCAGCGGGTGCCTTGCCTGCCGCCGCCCCGCACCCACCCACGCTTTGCGCCCACCGTGCATAAGCCCGTGAGAGCAACACCATCACGGAGCATGTCATGCCTGCCGCAGCCAAACCCCCACGCACCCCGCACACCCCGCGCGACCGCTTTTTTCACTTCCGCGCCTCGACCCCAGAGATCGACGCCATCAACCGCCACGCCGCGCAGGCCGGCATGCGTCCCGGCGTGTTCGTGCGCGACCTCGCCCTGTCCGGCGGCAACCTGCGCATCGTCAGCCGCGTCGATGCGAGCGCCGTGTTCGAGCTGCGCCGCCTCGGGGCCATGCTCAAGAGCCTGTACCCCAAGGAATCGAACTGGACCAACGAGGAGAAGCGCGCCCACTGGGCCGCGATGAAGGCTGTCCTGGCGCACGCCCGCAAGCTCTCCGGTGAGGACGATGCCGGCGGCGAGCATGGGGATGCGTGATGCTCGCCAAGGTCGTCAAACTGTCGAACGAACGCGGCGGGAAGGTGTCCGCGCACCATGGCGTGCACTACATCTTCCGCCAAGGCGCGCAGGAGCATGCGCTGGAGCGCAACGTCGCCGGCGGCAGCTTCCATCTGGAACTCGGCGGCCTCGACCTGACCGACCCGCTGGATCGCGACCTGGCGATCCGCATGATGGACTACACCGCGGAAGCGGGCCGGGTGCGCAACCGGTTCACCAGCAATCCTTTTTATCACTACGTCCTGTCCTGGCGCGACGGCGAGCATCCGACCCCGGAGCAGTGCCGCGATGCTGCAGCCCACACCCTCAAGGCCCTGGGCCTGCAGGAGAACCAGGCCGTCTGGGGTCTGCACACCGACCGCGATCATCACTGGCATATTCACATCCTCGCCAACCGCGTTCACCCCGACAAACTCCACCTGGCCGGCCCGCCCAAACTGGATTTCCTGGTGCTGGACAAAGCCTGCCGTGAGCTTGAGATCAACCAGGGCTGGGCGCACGACAACGGCCCGCACGTCGTCATCGACGGCGCGATCAGCCGCCTGAGCAAATCCCAGCGCCAGCAGTTGGGGCTGGGCGGCAAGCAGGAGCGCGCGCCGACGCCGGGCGCCAGGGCCGCGGAAGTCCACACGGGCGTTCCGAGCCTGGCCGACTGGCTCACCAAACGCGCCCAAGACGATCTGCTGGCCGCGCAGTCCTGGGCCACGTTGCACCAGGCGCTGGCCGGGCGCGGCTGCGCCCTGCGGCCGCATGGTGGCGGCTTGGTGATTGAGACCGCCCTGCCCGATGGACGCACCACCAGCACCAAGGCATCCGGCGTGCACTACAGCCTGAGCCTGGGGCGGCTGGAGACGAAGTTCGGCCCGTATCTCGCCCCTGCTCCAGCCCTGGTGAACAGCAAGGCGCACCCCGCGAAGACCTATGCCCACTTCGTCGACAACGTCCGCGCCGGCACCGAACCCGGCATGCAGGACATCCCCGGGCACACCGGATCGACGCCCGAGCGCCAGGCCAAACGCGAAGCCCGCGCCCTGGCGCGCAAAGAACTCGCCGAGGCCTACAAGCACGACCAGGCGGCGCAGAAACGCTCGCGCAAGGCCCTGGTCGGCGGCCTGCGGGCGCACCACAAGGACGAGCGCATGGCGCTGCGGCAGGAACTCAAGGCCATCAAGCCCGCACGTCTTGCCGAACTGACCGCCGAGCATGGCAGCAGGACGATTGCACAAGGGCTGTGGGCGGCCGAGGCCGTGGTGCGCCGCCAGGAACTGCAAAAGCGCCAACTGGCGGAGCGCACCTCGATCACCCAGGATGCGCCGCGTCTGGAATGGCCGGAGTGGCTGGCGCGCCAGGCCACGGCCGGTGACGAAGCGGCAGCGGCGGCCCTGCGCGGCATGAAGTATCAGGACGGGCGCAAGCGCAGCAAAGGCGGCAAGGGCAACAAGAACGGTTTCGAAGGTGAAGACCTGGATCCGTTGCGTGCGGGTGCGCATGGCTCTGCGGCCGGCGCCATCGGCGGTGCACCTCCCGACCCAACCCCAGGGGCAAGGAAAGCCTTTGCCCTGGACGATGCCCGCATCCGCATCGACCGCCTGGCGCAGCGCATCGAGTACAGCGACCGTCAGGGCCTGGTGCGCCTGACCGATTCCGGCCCCCGCATCGACGTCCACATGGCCGATGCCGACACCCTCGAAGCCGGGTTGCTGCTGGCGGCGCAGAAGTTCGGCGGCGAGGTGTTCATCACCGGCGATGCCGCGTTCCGCGAGCAGGCCGCCCGCCAGGCCGCACGCCTGGGTGTGGGCGTCCAGGATGCCGATCTGCAGCACGTTGTCGAGCAGGAACGCGCCCAGGTCGACGTCGAGCACACACCGTCACGCGGGGCGCGGCGCGAACCGCGCGGGCGGTGATCACGGTTTGCGGCTCACTGCAATAACCATCCAAGCGGCCCTCGCGTTGGAGGGCTGCGCCACTGATCTTGAAAGGATCCATCATGAAGCTGCTCCAATTCGCCACCGTCCGCCACCTGCGCGCCGCCGTCGTGCGCCGCCTCAGCCTCGTCGCCGCCGTGTTCCTGGCGACCAGCGCCGAAGCCATGGCGTCCACGTCCGGCGGTCTGCCCTGGGACACCCCGATCCAGACCCTGCAGAACGATCTGACCGGGCCGGTGGCCACCGGCATCTCGGTGATCGCCTTCCTCGCCGCCGGCGCCGCGCTGGTGTTCGGCGAAGAGCTGGGCGGCATCGCCAAGAAGGCGCTCTATGTGGTGCTGGGCGTCGCGATGATCGTCATGGGCAACAAGTTCCTCTCCGCCCTGGGCCTGTCCGGCGCCGTGATCTGAGGCCCGCGCCATGGACGAGCAGGACGATATTTCCGCGCCGATCCACGGTTCGCTCAACCGCCCGCTCCTGATGCTGGGCGGTGAGCGCACCCTGGTGCTGGCTCTGATGACGCTGGCGGGGGTCTTCGTGTTCTCGCTGGCCAAGCTGTGGGCGGCGGGGCTCGGGATCGGTCTCTGGGTGCTCGGCACCTGGGCGCTGTCCCGCGCCGCGCTGTTCGACCCGCAACTCTCCAAGACCGGACGCCGCTCGTTGGCGTTCAAACGCTTCTATCCCGGTCGCGCCACGCCGTTCGGCAAGTCGCGCGAGTGGAAGTAATCCCAAGAATCCCAAGGAATCAACATGCTCGCTCTCCAGGAATTCCGTGACCGCTCTGCCGGTCTGCCCGATCTGCTGCCCTGGGCCGCGCTGGTGGACAACGGTGTCGTGCTCACCAAGTCCGGCGCGCTGCTGGCCGGCTGGTGGTATCAGGGGCCAGACCTCGATTCGGCCACCAAGGGCGAACTCCGGGGCATGGCCGCGCGCATCAACAGTGCGTTGTCGCTGGACGATGGCTGGGTGGTGAACTGCGACGCCATCCGCCAGCAGGCGCCCGGCTACGCCGCCAGGGGCGCCTTCCCCGACCGCACCACGCGGCTGCTGGACGACATGCGCCGGGCCAAGCACGAAGGCCAGCATGCCGGGTTCGAGAGCCGCTTCGCGCTCACCCTCTCCTGGTTCCCCGACCCGGACGCCGCCGACAAGGCCGCCGCCCTGTTCATCGACGGTGGCGAGAAGACGGGGGTGGCCGCGCGCAATCTGCAGCGTTTCAAGGACGGCATCCGCGAAGTCGAATCGCGCCTGTCCACGGTGGTCAGGATCCATCGCATGGCGGACGTGGTCGACGAGGACACCGATGCGGTCAGCAGCGATCTGCTGGGCTATCTCGAATCCTGCGTCACGCTCCAGGCGCCGCGCCCGGTGAAGATGGTCGAGGTGCCGATGTATCTGGATGCGGTGATCGGCCAGCATGATTTCACCACCGGCTTTGAGCCGCGCCTCGACAACATGCCGATGGTGTGCCTGGCGGTGGACGGCTTCCCCGGTTTCAGCGCCCCCGGCATCCTCGACTTCCTGTCGCGCCTGCCGGTGGCCTACCGCTGGAGCAACCGCTTCATCTATCTGTCGCAAAGCCAGGCCGACAAGGTGCTCAACAGCTACCGCAGCAAGTGGGCGATGAAGCGCAAGTCCATGATGAATATGGTGCGCGAGAGTTCAGGGGGTGCGGCAACCCACCTGAACATGCACGCGGTGGCGCAGACCGATGACGCGGTGGACGCGATCAGCGAGAACCAGTCGGGCGCGGTGCGCTTCGGCTACTACACCAGCGTCATTTTGCTGGCCCACGACGACAGCACGGCGCTGGATGAGATCGCCCGCGAAGTGCGCAAGATCATCGAGAACGCCGGCTTCGGTGCGCGCATCGAGACCGTCAACGCGGTGGAAGCGTATCTCGGCACCATGCCGGGCAACACCCACGCCAACGTGCGCCGCCCGCTGATCAACACCTTGAATCTGGCGCACATGCTGCCGTTCACCGCGGTGTGGGCCGGGCCGGATAACAACCCCTGCCCGTTCTACCCGCCGAACTCGCCGCCGTTGCTGTACGCCAAGACGGACGGGGCGACCCCGTTCCGCCTGAGCCTGCACGCAGGCGACCTGGGGCACACCGTCATTCTGGGGCCAACCGGCTCGGGCAAGTCCACCCTGCTGTCCACCCTGGTTGCGCAGCAGTTCCGCTACAAAAACGCGCAAGTGTTTGCCTTCGACAAGGGCTACTCCATGCTCCCGCTGTGTTGGGGCGCGGGTGGCCAGCACGATGACATCGGCGGCGAGCATGGCGAGCTGGCATTCTGTCCGCTGGGCCGCGTGAACGAGCCGAACGAACAGGTGTGGGCGGCCGAGTGGATCGAGCAACTGTGCGAACTGCAGGGCGTGAAGATCCTGCCGGAGCATCGGCAGAAGATCTACCGCGCTATTCAGCAACTCGGCCAGTCCACGGACCGCATGGCGCAGCGCACCATGACCAACCTGCTGATCCAGCTCCAGGACGTGACGCTGCGCGAGGCGCTGGGCTACTACACCGTCAGCGGCGCGGCGGGACATCTGCTGGACGCCGAAACCGATGCGCTGGCCGAAGACCCGTTCCAGGTGTTCGAGATGGAGCACCTGATGCACAAGGGCGACAAGGTGGTGCTGCCGGTTCTGTCCTACCTGTTCCACCGCATCGAGCAGCGCTTCAAGGGCCAACCCACGCTGCTGGTGCTGGACGAGGCCTGGGTCATGCTCGGCCATCCGGCGTTCAAGGCCAAGATCCGGGAATGGCTGAAGGTGTTGCGCAAGGCGAACGTGGCGGTCGTGTTCGCCACGCAGTCGCTCACCGACCTGACCAAATCCGGCATCGCCGATGTGATCTTCGAGTCCTGCCCGACCAAGATCCTGCTGCCCAACCCGGAAGCGATGACGGAGAACATCCGGCCGCTGTACGAGGGCATCGGCCTGAACCGGCGGCAGATCGGGATTCTGGCGATGGCCACACCCAAGCGCCAGTATTACGTCATGCATCCCGACGGACGGCGGCTGTTCGAGCTGGGGCTGTCGGCGCCCGAGATCGCCTTCGTTGGTGCGTCCGGCAAGGAGGACGTTGCCCGCATCCGCGAACTGCGCGGTGAGCTTGGGGATGCCTGGCCGGCGCAGTGGCTGCGCGAGCGCGGGCAGTTCGACGCGGCGCAGAAGTGGGAGCGTTATTGATCCTGGCCAGTGCCGACGTGGAGCGCGGCTTGACGGTTTGCGGCGCTTTGCAATCAGCATGTAGGCAGGTCGCTGATCCGCCGCATCCATCCAATCAAGGAAAAATCATGAGCCCAAATCCTGGAAATCATCGCACCGAGATCGACAAACTCCTCAGCGACAACAACGCCTTATGGATCGCCATCGAACTGATGGGCCTTGATCCCGGAAAAGTCATCGACGCCATCAGGTCCCCCCGCGACAACTTCTGGTACCGCGCCACTTTGGGCAGCTTGACCTGTTCAATCGATCCGGAAAACCCGCGCATCAAGCGGTCCGGTTTCTCCGACAAAGCCGTGGTGACCATGCAAGCAATACTGTCCGACCTGCGGGCCAGGAAGCCTGCGCAACAAGCACAACGGAAGAATGCGCAACCACAGATTGCGCCGTATGGATCCTTTGTCGTGAAACCGGATGCCAAGGATTTGTGAGCATGAACAAAGTCTTCGATGCCCGATTCAAACCAACCCAGCGAGCCCACCATGCGCAAGTTCCTCATCCCCATCCTCTTTGCCCCTGCCCTACTGTCCGCCTGCGCCAACCCTGGCGTGCCCCAGGCATCCGCGCTGGGCACTACCACGCAAGGTTCGCAACAAGCGCAGGCCGTCCAGTTCGGCACTGTGCTGGCGATCCAGCCGGTGCTGATCGCCTCGAACTCCACCGCCATCGGCACGCTGGGCGGCGCTGCGGCGGGTGGCTATCTCGGCTCGCGCATCGGCAACGGCAACGGCTCCACGGCCCTGGTCATCCTTGGCGCGGTGGCCGGCGGCATCGCCGGCAGTGCCGCCGAGGGTGCGGCGACCCGCGAGCAAGGCCTGCAGATCACCGTGCGGCTGGACGACGGACAGGCCATCGCCGTGACCCAGGCCGCCGATGTGCAGCTTGCCGTGGGTCAGCGCGTCGAGATCATCGGCAATCTGTACGGCGGCAAGGCCCGCGTGCTGCCGATGGGTTGATGGGCGGGTGGTCAGGTGTGTGGACATCACGGTTTGCCGTGTCCACACCATATCCATCTATCCAGACCCACCGGAGCATCCGCCATGCGTCAAACCCTTCTTGCCGCCGCTCTGGCGGCGTTGCCGTTCCTGGCTTCGCCGCTGGCGCTGGCGCAGACCCTGCCGCCCGCCCCTGCTCCCGTGCCCGATGCGCAGACCACGATGCGCACGGCCGCCACGCAGAACGGCAGCAGTGCTTATGCGGGTGGCATGGCGTATTTCGACCAGCAGGCGTATCAGGACGCGGCCAACACGGCGCAGGACATTGCCAACCAGGATGCGGCCAACGCCAGCGGTGGCGGCGGGGGTGGAGGGTATGGGGTGGGCCTGTCCGGTTCCACGGCCTGGCAGGACGCGGCCGCCCAGGCCCAGGGCGTGGCGAACGACCAGCAGAACCTGGCTGACGCGCAGGTGACGGTGCAGCAGCAGGGTTCGTCATCGCAAGCCGGCGCGTACAGCACCGAGTCGGCCCAGGCGCCCGTCGTTGCCCGGAACGACAACAGCGCCGCGCAGACTTCTGCTTCGAGCGGCGAGTCCGCCTCGAATGCCAGCATCACCCAGGGGACCGGGGTGCAGCAGGGCCAGCCCACGGTGACCAACAACACCAGCGATTACCTTGCGGCGGGCGCGGCAACCCAGGCGATGATGAGCCAGGCGGCGACGGACGGCTACCAGTCCAACATCGACGCCTACAAGGCCGCGCTGCAGGCGGCGGCCGACGCTGCGTCCTACAACTACGGCGGCGCGGCTTATGAAACCGCGGTGAATCTGCAAAAGCAGGCCGAGGCGGATGCCGACTATGCCGGCGGCGTGTCTGCCGCACCGATTCTGTCGGGCGCCATGGACGCTGCCGCCGCGGCGTCCGCCGTGAACAGCGCATCCGGCACCTTGCAGCAGATCCAGTCCATGACGGGGGTGCGGCAGGGGCAGACCGCCGGGGCCACCAGCACCCAGGAGGCCTTGCGGCAGACCACCGCTGGAACCGGCGTGCAGACCGGCCAGGCGGCGACGGCGGCCAGCACGGACACGTCCTACACCAGCGCGGCCGACAGCCAGCAGGCGAGCCTGAACGCATCCAGCCAGCAGAACGAGAACGACGCCGAGACGGCCGCGCAGGCGGGCCGAGCCGGGCTCGATGCCGAGTTCTCGATGAACGCCGCCAACACGATCGCCAGCTACGACAACACCATGGGGGCGTCATCGGCGGATCCGGCTTGGACGCAAGCGGCGGCCATTGCGCAGCAGCAGGTTGACCAGAACCAGCAGGTCTATGGCCAGCAGCAGGCGATCCAGACTTCGGCGACGAACGACGGCAATGCGACCTACAGCGCCGCAACTGCCGCAGCGCCCGACATTGGCAACACCCTCAACACGGCGGCAGGCAGCGCCGGGACCAACGACGCGAACACCACCTTGCAGCAGATCGGTGCTGCCACCGGCGTACCGCAAGGCCAGTAATCCACACGGGAGTTTCCACCATGAACGCATTCAAGCAAAGCATCCTGGCCCTTGCGGCCATGTCGGCCATCGCCACGGTGCCGGCTCACGCCACGGGCCTGATCGCCGGGGCGACGTTCCCCGAGCAGATCGTGCAGGAACTGACGGCCGTCGAGCAATACGCGACCCAGGCGCAGCAGCTTCAGGCGCAGTTCCAGCAGGTCTACAACCAGGCGCTCAGTCTGGAGCGCCTGCCGACGCAGAATTGGCCAAACGTCTCGGGCAATCTGCAGCAACTCATCAACCTGATCGGCTCCGCGCAGGGCTTGACGTATGCGACGCAGAACACCGCTGCCGGCGTGCAGCAGCAGTACGGCGTCAACGGCCAGAGTTACCAAGCCAACCTGTCGCAGTGGAACGGCAATCTGACCAGCCAGATCCAGCAGGCGCTCAATCAGTATGGCCTGCAGACAAGTGACTTCCAGACCCAGCAGCAGGCGCTGAACCAGGTGGAGAACGCCAGTCAGTCCGCCGCTGGGCGCATGCAGGTGCTGCAGGCGGGCAACCAGATCTCGGGGATGCTGGTGAACCAGTTGCAGGGCCTGCAGCAAACCATGATGACCAACGGGCAGGTCGAGATGAACGCCATCGGTGCGCAAAGCGGCCAGACCACGCAACAGAACCAGATCAATCAGCAATTCCTCGACGGCTCCACCGGGGCGGGGTTTTATTGATCCCAAACCCTGATTCCGAGCTACGATAGAAATTCAGACGGCCTTCGGGCGCGAGTGCGGGGCGACTCATCGAAACAGCCCCTTTGCATCTCCATCCATTCCACTCGCGCCAGGAGCGCACCATGAAACCGTCTGAGCACAAACTCGTCTCAACCCTCGTCCTCGCCTGCGCTGTCGGCCTGCTGGCCGGCTGCGGGCACCAGGCGTCATCCATCACCGCCCCGGGCGTCGGCAAGGTGGCTGGCGCCCCAGTCAATACCAGCGAGGGGCCGTTCGGTGGGCAGACGGTCGCCTGGTACGAAGCCCAGTTGAACAGCCATCCCAGCCCGCGGTCCGCCGCCGATCCAGCCTGGCAGGAAGGCTTGTGGTGTGCCGGACGGGATGCCCAAGACAACGCCACGGTGAGCGCCGATGCCGTGGCGAAGCGTCAGGGCACGGTGTCATGTCAGAACTTCTATCGCGGCGTGAGCCTGGCGCAAGGGCCGTATGCCGGACATGGCCACGCCTGGTTCAAGGCGCATCCGCAGCAGCGCGGCATTGAATCCGGCTGGTGCCGGGCCACCGGCAACACCACGGGAGCCTGCTTCGCGGTGGAGACGACCGGGGCGGGGTTTTACTGATCCGGCCTTTCCTGCTGCCTGGCGCGGTGGTCGCTTGGCGTGCTGGACAGGAAGACAACGCCACCCTGCCCGGTCGCGCGGATGCTCCATCGCGCGCAGGTGCTTGGTCATGGATCGGCTCATGCCTGAATATGCTGCTGGACGGCAAAGCAAGGCAGGGGCAAAGAACATCTGCGACCACCACATCCTTGCCCCTGTCCGGAGTCAACATGCACGGCGCTGGGGGCGGCAATACGACCCCTGAATGCTCGGCGGCGCGCAATCGAACGGGTCAGGGATGCACGGCCTGCGCCACCAAGCGCACGCCCAGCGCCGCGCAGACGCGGCTGATGGTGTCAAAGCGCGGGGTGCTGTCGGGGCGTAGCGCTTTGTAGAGGGCTTCACGGGTGACCCCGGCCGATTTGGCGATCTCAGTCATCCCGCGCGCACGGGCGATGTCGCCAAGTGCTGCAGCCAGCAAGGCGCTATCGTTCACCTCAAGGATGCCAGTTAGGTAGGCGGCGATGGCGGCCTCGCTATCGAGGTAGGGCGCAGCGTCGAATTCAGGTAGATCGGCTACTTTGATACGTTTGCTCATGGTGTTGCTCCGGTCAATCCAGCAAGGCCGCTAGCGCACGAGCACGCCTGATGTCACGTTTCTGGGTGCGCTTCGCGCCACCGACGAGCAACACGATCAATTGCGCGCCGCGCTGGGTGAAGTACACACGCCATCCGGCCCCGACGTGGATGCGTAGCTCGGAGACGCCTTCGCCAACAGGCTCAACGTCCCCCAGCAGTCCACGCTCCAATCGCTTGATCCTGGCCACCACCAGGCCGCGCACCGCAGCATCGCCAAGGTCGTCGAGCCAGGCCGTGAATTCGGGGAGCGGCTTGATTGTGAACACACATTCAGTGTAATCGTTCGATGACTGCGCATCAAGCCGTTTGGTGATGGGTTGTGAACCGCCCTGAACGCCGCGCAGCGGGTGCCCAGGCTTTCCCGGCGGCGGCCAGCTCGGATTGCGGCAACCACGCATACCCACCTGTCAACCCTCTTCGACAGGTGAATCCATGAAACTCAACCGAACCGCGCGCTGGCTGCTGCCGTTCCTGCTCGCCCTGGCCTGCGCGCCCGCCTACGCCGGCAACGGTGTGCTCGACCAGATCCAGAGCACGTTCCAGACCGCCTCGACCGGCTGGATGACGTCCGCCCTGGGCCTGGCCCGGCCCCTGTTCTTCGGCCTGGCCGCCATCGAGTTCTCCTGGGCGGCGATCAACTACACGCTGCGCAAGAACGATCTCGGCGAGTTGTTGACCTCGATGACGCTGAAGATTCTCGGCATCGCCTTCTTCGCCATGCTGCTGACCGAGGCGCCGACCTGGATTCCACC
The DNA here is from genome assembly GCF_900089495.1 of Thiomonas sp. X19. Classification (NCBI taxonomy): domain Bacteria; kingdom Pseudomonadati; phylum Pseudomonadota; class Betaproteobacteria; order Burkholderiales; genus Thiomonas; species Thiomonas sp. X19. The sequence continues at coordinate 2,285,347 of NZ_LT605203.1, forward strand.
GATCATCAACAGCTTCACACAGGCTGGGCAGACCGTGGGCGGCGGCGGACCGACCTCGATCTCATCCTCGATCGGCCCCTCAGAAATCCTGAATGAAGGCATCGACACGGCGGCCAAGGTGGTGTCCACGGCCGACAACATCAACAACGGCCAGACGGCGGCCGGGGTCAGTCTCTTTTCGCCGGGCAAGTCCATGGCGGCGCTGGGCGATAACCTGTTGTCGGCCATCTTCATCGGACTGACCGGCCTGATGATCCTGCTCGGCTACCTCGCCATCGCCATGCAGCTTCTCATCACGACGATCGAGAGCTACATCGTCATCGGCGCCGGCGCCTTGATGCTGGGCTTCGCCGGGAGCCGCTGGACGCTGCCGTTCGCCGAGAAGTATTTCGGCTACGCGGTGAGCGTCGGCATCAAGCTGTTCACCATCTACGTCGTCGCCGGATTCGGCGGGCAGCTTGCCAACATCATCATCGCCCACTGGGCAACCGTCGCCGCCGCGGCGCCGCCGAACAACGTGGTCGGCCCTGTCGATTTCATGACGGCGGGCGTCACCACCCTGGCCTACGGCGCGGTCGGCTACATGGTTCCGGGCATCGCCGGATCGATGATGAACGGCTCGCCGAGCATGAGCCTGTCGAACGCCGGCGCTGCCGCTGGCGGCATGGCCGCGGCTCCGCTCGCGGCAGGTCTGGCGGGTGGCGCGGCGCTCTCCAGGGTTGCTGCCCTGGCGACTGCGCCGTTCGGCAGCGGTGGGTCTGCTCCCAAGGGCGGCATCGGCGGCAGCTCCCTGCTGCCGGGCGGCCCGGTGGGTGGCGTCTCGGGCACCTCACGGCTGGAATCCCTGGCGGCTGGGGCGGGCAAGTCCGCTGGCGCTGGCATCAAGGGCGCATCGTCGGCGCTGGGTGCGATCCCGGGCGCTGGCCCTGTGCTGGCCGGAGCGGGTGCTGCTGGCAAGGCGCCCAGTGCCGGGGCTGATGCTTCCGGCTCTACCGCCACTGCCGCGCGCTTCCAGCCCGATGGCCCTGCGGCCAACACGGGGGCCACGACCGGAACGGGTGATGCCGTGAAGTCCGGCGCCGAACTCGGCAAGGCGGCGGCGCCAACGACGCAGGAAGCCGGGTTGTCATCCGCGCCGACCACGGCCAGCACGCCAGGTGGCAATGGCTTCGCCTCCGCCCCTGGGGGTGAAGGCGGGGCTTCGGCCGCATCGGCTGCCGAGCAAGCGACGGCGCAGCGCCAGTTCGAGCAGGACAACAAACCCAAGGACAAGGGACCGAGCCTGAGCGACCGGCTGCATGACGGCGCCGCAGCCCTGCAGCACGAGTCGGACAAGCGCAAGCCTGGGCTGTCGCACGACGGTCAGAGCGGTGGCATGAGCATCCGGATGCATCACACCGATTGATTCGGCCCAGCGCCATCCCCCCCACCCGGCCACGGCGACGTGAGCCGGGTTTTTTCATGGTTTGCGGCACCTCGCAATACCCATCCAAGGCCATCGCACCTGCTGGCCGCCTTGGATTGGAGTCTCGACATGCGCAACATCATTCTCGTCGCGGCAATCGCTGCGGCGCTCAACACCAGCCCGGCCTGGGCCATCACCGGCGCTGGCACTGCGTCCACGTCGTTCGTCGGGGCCTCAACCGGCGCCCCGAGCGGGTCGAAAGCCATCCAGGTGTCGCCATCCTCGGCCACGCCATCGGGCCTGGGTTCGTCCACATCGACCTCGGCACCGTTCATCCCGTCCGCGACCAACCAGCCGGGGCCGACCAACCCCATCCCTGGCAATAACAGCTACCTGGGCTATGGCGCGAATGCGAGCGGCGCGGACGGATCCGGCGCCATCGGCGCCAACAACACCGCGATCGGTGCCAACGCCACCACGTTCGACCCCAATGCGACAACGCCCGGCAGCGACAACACCGCGCTGGGCAGCGGGGCAACCGCCATCGACGGACAGGTGTCCGCCACCGGGGGGACGCTTGCGGCGGGATCGAACGCGTACGCCCAAGGCGTGGGAGCAACGGCCGTCGGGCCGGCTGCATCGGCATCCGGACCCAGCGCCTCGGCATTCGGGGTGGGCGCTTCGGCGGCCGGCAGCCTGTCAACAGCCGTCGGCGCAAACGCTTCGGCGGGTCCCAACGCGACGGCGATTGGAGCGGGGTCGCAGGCGTCCGGCTTTTCCAGCCTGGCGGTCAACGGCGGCGTCGCAAGCGGCCCCGGGTCGGTCGCGATCTATGGCACTGCGAGTGGGGCGTCCAGCATGGCCCTGGGCGGCTCCGCCTCGTCGACCCAGGCGCTTGCGCTTGGTTTGGGCGCCGTGGCCAACGGCGCGGGCGGCATCGCGATTGGCGGCCTTGGCGGCCCGAACACGAACACCCAGGCGGGGGCCGCAACAACAGCCGGGCAAGATGCGATTGCAATCGGCATCGATGCCGCTTCAACCACCAATTCCGTTGCGGTTGGGCAGGCGGCCTACGCCAGCGGCGGGGGGATGGGATCGGTCGCCATTGGCATGGGCTCGACCGCGAGCGGAAATCAGTCGGTTGCCCTCGGCGCCGGGAGCTATGACGATGGACGGTCTTCCGTCGTCAGCATCGGCTCGGGGAGCGGCGCCGGACAGACGCGGGGCATCATCTTCCTGACGGCCGGGACGGTCTCGGCCAGCAGCACCGATGCGATCAATGGCTCGCAACTGTATGGCTTGGCCCTGAGCACGGCGTCCGCCCTGGGTGGCGGCGCAGCGGTGAGTGGCAACGGCGTTTCCGCGCCGAGCTATACCGTGAAAGGCACCAGCTACAACAACGTCGGTGCGGCCATCAACGCGCTCAATGCCGGGCTGGGGTCTTCGGGCCCGGCCGCGCCCGCGGCGGTGCAGTATCTGGATCAATATGGGGCGACGACGTCATCCGTGACCGACGCGGCGGCGCTGGTCGGCACTGGCGGCACCGGTACGCCCGTCACCCTCTCGAACGTCGGCGCGGGCGTCCAGGCCACCGATGCTGTCAACGTGAGCCAGCTTGCTGGCTTGATGACCAACGGTGGGGGCAGCAATCCGATGTTCATCATGGGGGGCAATCCGGGCAGCATTTCGGGGGGTTCTCCTGTCGTGATCTCAAACGTCGCCCCAGGCGCCGTCGCCGCAGGCAGCACGCAGGCGGTCAACGGCGGGCAGTTGTACGCCGCCGAGCAGGCCGTGCAGAGCCAGATCAGCAGCATCCAGTCAACACCTGGACCCGCCGGTGCACAAGGCAGCACGACCAACGTCAGCAACACCAACGGCATCTGCGTCACCACCAACGGCTCCAACGTGGTGTGCGGCAATGGCGCGACGGCCAACGGCACCAACGCCATCGCACAAGGCACCAACGCCACGGCGACCGGCACCAACGCCCAGGCTCAGGGCCAGCATGCGGCCTCCAGCGGCACGAACGCGGTGGCCATCGGCCAGGGCGCGAGCGCCACCGGGGCGAACACCATTGCCTACGGCACCAACTCGGTTGCCAGTTACGCGGGCTCAGTCGCGATCGGCAATGGCGCCAAGGCCATCGCCGACCCGACCACGGCAGTGGGCAACAACGCTGTTGCAGCAGCAAACAACAGCGTGGCGCTCGGTGCCAACGCCACGGCCAACGGCACGAACTCGGTGGCCGTCGGCCAGGGGTCGGTGGCCAACCGTGCCAACTCGGTGTCGGTCGGCAACGCCGCAACCGGGCAGCAGCGCCAGATCACCAACGTCGCCCCAGGCACCTCTGGCACCGATGCGGTCAACGTCAACCAGTTGAACTCGGCGCTCTCCGGGATGCAGCAGAACCTGCGGCAGCAGATCAACGGCATGGGCGCGATGGGGATGGCGGCGGCGCAGATTGCGGGCCCTGCCCTGTCGGGCAAGACCGCGGCGGGCGTCGGCATCGCCACGGTGGGCGGTCAGCAAGCCCTGGCCATCGGCATCAGCCGTGTTCCCGAGCGCCATCCCGACATGCTGGTCCGGTTCAGCGCCGCGTTCAGCACGGCAGGGCAGACAGCGGCGGCCGGTGGTGTGAGCTGGCAGTTCTGATTTGCGGCCCCTACGCGTAACCAGGCAAGCCCGGCGGTGCTGGGTTTGCAATCAACCAGGAAACATCATGGACGCCAAAAGCAAACTTTATCGCAACGCTGTGTTGCTCAAGACCAAGAAGAAGTCAGGCCCGATGCCGGAGCTTGCCCCACGCCGCGACCCGCTGATCTGGGCGCTATTTGGCCCGAACTACAAGCCCACGGGAGCGAAATCATGAGCCGGGAAGTGAATGTCGATGCCTGCTTGCAGGCGCTGTCGGGCTGGAGCCTGGCCGATCTTTGGATGGGCCTGGCGCAAGCCGAACTTTGGGAACTCGGCGCGATGCTCGCCGACCACGCCGACGGCGTGCCGACGCTGGCGCACCAGTACCCGGAAGCCGCGCAAAGGCTCGGCTTCTGGGCCGAAAACTGCGGCCTGGACCCGGGCACCGGGGAGCGGGCGGTGATTGATGTGGACGATTAAAGGATGTTGGCCATGGGGCTAACCACACAACAAGGAAACATCATGGACAACATCACGGCCCGCATCGTCGCCGCCATGCTCAGCATCGCAGCGTTTGGCGGCATCGGCACCGCGGCCTACACCAGCCTGCAGACGTCCGCCAAGGCCACGGCCATCCAGACGAAATTTCTGGCAACCATGCCCAAGCTGCCGGCTTCGCTGCCCCCTGCAGCAGCGTCGGGGGCCAAACCATGAGCATCGAAAACCAAACCATCATGCAGCTTGCCATCGTTGCGCGCAGCGAGGGGCCGCGCGGCATGCGTAAGCACGCAGACTTGATGCCCGATGCATTCGGCCGGATGGGTCTGCGCCTGCTCAGCAGCGGCGCCGATCCCGACGACATCCGCGCCTTGTTGGGGCTAAGCGCCGCGCGGGATGCGAGGCTCAAAGAGATCGTGGCTGAGGGGCTGGCAGGCATCGCCGACGCCGAAAACCCGCAGAGGCTCGAAACACGGCTGCAGCGGATTGCCAATGGCTTTTGAGCGCCCCAGGGGCGGCCCGGCGTTTCCTTGAGGGACGCGCGGCCGCATCATTTGCGGCACTTGAGCATATCCCTGGTGACACAACTCACCGGGGATTTCGATGTCCGCTTTCCAACACGCGGTTTTGTCCAACCTTGAGGCACAAGGCTGGAAGATCGGCAAGTCGCACCAGGCCCGCGAAGGCACCATGCACCGGGCGAACGATGGCGGCGGATCGACCGAGGCGCAGGCCATTCTGATCAAAGACAGCGGCATCGCCGTCATCACCTCGCACCGTGGCAGTCTCGATCTGCCGAAGCCCTGGCGCGAAGGGCGCGAGGCCAGCGACGGGTCTCCGACCCGCTACATCACCGCGCGCGATCTTGGGATCGAGGTCGCGGCAGATCCCCGTTGCCCACCCGCGCCGCCGGCAAGACGGGCTGCCGACCAGGCACACGTCGCGGTTGCAGCCCATGATCCCCTGGATGCGGACTGCGTGGCGGGTGTGCTGGCGGCGTGGTACGCCGGCCCCGTCCCGCGCGATGATCATCCGCAGCTTGTCAAGGGCGGCGCCTGGGTGCATCCCAGCGGTCTGCGCGAGTTCCCGGTGGACCACAAAAACGCTGGCGACCTGCTGGCCCCACTGTTCCGCCCCGTCTCACCCACTTCCCGCTCCGTCGAGCTGTGCGGCGGCCAGCAACTGCTGCGCAACACCGAAGCCACGCCGGACAAGTACGTCCTCGCCGGCAGCAAGATGTCCGGGGCGTTCGTGCCGCTGCCGCTGCCGACGCGCGATGCGATGTTCACGCCCCCAGGGTGCAAGCCAGACTTGCGCGCGGCGCTGAATATGGAGGGCCGGTCGAACCCTGGCTTGTTGGCGCAGCTTGCCCCGTCCTGCGATCTGGGAGCGTCCTGGCTGCGGCCCGGCGCCCGCATCGTCGTTGTTGAAGGCGTGCGCACGGGGCAGGCCATCCGAACGGCAACCGCTGGCTGGGGATCGCCAGCGGGAAGCGTGAAGGACACGGTCGTGCTCGCGGCACTGTCGGCCAACAACCTGCCAGCGGTGGCGCGCTGGCTCAAGGCGTCCGGCTTGGCGGCAAAGCATGAGATCGTCTTCGCGGCCGACAACGACCTGCAGAAGTCCGATTTTGTTGGTATTCGCAAGGCCGTCGAGGCAGCGCAAATCTGCGGCGGCAAGGTGGCGCTGGTGGACAACCACAAGCCCGGGTTCGACGCCCACGACATCCTCAAGGAGCGCAAGCACGACCTGCGGGCGGGGCTGGCTGCCGTCCGGGAGTTCATCGACACCGCGCGTTCGCCGCAGCAAGTGCGCGCCGATCGGGCCGATGCGTTCGCGTCGCCAGTGCCAAGTCAAGACCCAGGCAGGGGCAAGGACATCGGCCGTGGTGATGCGGGAGTGTCGCGTTGAATCCCTCTCTGACCCTGGTCCTGCCCCTGTCGCTCATCGTGCTGAGCCGCCTGCGCCGGCGCGACATCGACCGGGCGATGGCCGCCGCGCTGGCGTTCACCGCGGGCGGCAACATGCTGCTGATCGGCCTGCAGTGGCGTGCCGGGTTCCCGGGGCCGGTGCCCAACACCAGCGGCGTGCATATGTGCTGTCGGCCGTCCCGCTTCTGCCTTGCCTGGAGCTGTGGGCTGTCTCGTGCGGCAGGGAGCCTGGCGGCGCCTGGTCAACGCGCCCCTGGATGCTGGCGGCCCTGGCGTTCGCGTCGATCCTGCCGTTCGACGCGGCGTGAGCTTTGTCGGTGGCGCCGGCTGGGCGGACAGCCTGATCTGGACGCCGGCCTTCACCGTCGGTTCCGCGCTGCTGTGCCGCTTCGCGATGCGTGTGCTGCGCGACAGGCGACACGGTTTGCCGTGTCCACGGCATATCCACCCTGAGCCGCGAATGCGGACGATCACCGGAGACCCCCATGACCTACATCAATGCTGATTTTGATGCTCTCTACGACACGCTCAACCACAAGAAATTTGACAAGCAACTGCACTACGTGGTTGCCGGCGGACGCGCCACGTTCGCGATCCCCGTTCTGCATCGGGTGATCGGCACGGATGATCTGGTTCTCTGCGGCGCGCAAAAGGTCGAAATCAACCCCGATCACGATCATTGTCATGTGTACCCCGGTTCACGGATGTCGAACGCGTTCGGCCTGATCGCGTCCGGCGGCCTGGCTGTCACCATCCGGCAGAAGATTCTTGCCGGCGAAGAGATCCCACCGGAAGACGTGCGCAACCTGGTCGACACCCAATCGCCGCGCCTGGTGATCGCGCATTCCGCAGCATCGGCCCTGGCGATCCATCACGCCACCGGCGAGCCGGTGCTGTGCGCGCTCACTCCCGACAACATGCTCCCGGCCGCGGCCTATGCCAGAAGCGTGCTGGGCGACAAGGCCGCCATCGTCCTGTTTCCCGACAACACCCCCGCGTCGCGACAGGCCGCGCTGCTTGCGGCCCACGCCGTCAGCGGCAAGGTGACCGGCATGAACCCGACGGCGCCCCAAATCAACCTGATGCATGGGCTTGTCGACGCAACACAAGCAGCAGACGAGCGAGACCGAGCGCGGCCAACGCCAGATCCGCAGGCGGCGGAACGCGCAAGGTACGACTTCATCATGCACAACATTCTCGATCCGCTGAAGGCTGCGCAATGCGTCACACCGGCACAAAAAGTCTCTCGTGACAGCATTGATTTTCGTAAAGCGCAGGTGCGCTTCGGCGGAAACGACATCGAGCGCTGAAGCCCATAGACCCCCCCATCAACTGACTCCAAAAGCCAGCGCAATGAGGGTTTGCGCCATGCGCATGTCAGCGCTGCGCACGCACGGCTTGTCCTCGCGCCCATTGCGGACGCCAAACCCTAGGCGCCAGGCATGGGGCGCGCGGCGTCCATGCACCAACTTGCCGCTGGCATCGCTAACCCGGAAACCACCATGTTCAAAAACCCCGCATTCGAAGCCGACTTCGGCAAGCAAAGCCCCGAATCCACCCGCCAGGCGATGGCCGCCGCCATGCGCGGTCAGCCGGCGCAATTCGTCGTGCCGATGTTTCGCATCAAGGGCGACACCATGCGTCTGGACGGCGCGCAGAAGGTCGAGGTCAACCCCGACAAGGCCGCGGTCTATCCCGGCTCGCAATTCGGCGCCGGATCGTTCTCCATCATCCCGGTAACCGAGGCCATGCGCTTCAAGATGATGCTGGGCGAGCCGATGACGGCCAGGGATGCGCCTGATCCCGTCGAATTCGGTGGTCAGGTGGTGGTCACCCACTCCGTCGCATCAGCCCTGGCGATCTATCACGCCACCGGCGAGCGCGCCATCGTCATGCCGGCGTTCACCCCGGAGAACATGAAGGCCGTGGCCGAGTTCGCCAAGAACACGCTCATGGCCAAGGACATCGTGGTCGTGCCCGACAACTCGCATGCCTCCAGGCTCGCGGCGCGCGAGGCGGCCAAGGCCGTGGATGGCAAGGTGGCGCAGATCGACTATGGCCCGGAGCAGAAGAACTTGCTGGGCGTGATGGCCGAAGCCCGCAAGTGGGGCAACAAGCTGTTCCCCGCGCCGGGAAACATGCTGGACGAAGCCAAGCGCGATCGGTCGATCCAGGGCGCTGCCAAGCGCACCATCCGCGACCCCGTGCTGAACGCGGCGAAGTGGGACAAGGTGCCGATCCCCACCGTGACCCTCACAACCGTGACCCTCAACAACGGCCGTCAGATTGTCGCGCAGCGCCAGCCCGAGGCGGAAGTGGGGCGGTAGCGGTTTGCCGTGTCCACACCATAAGCCCATCACCCGCACATGTCGGAAACCGGAGAACCCCATGAACGCACTCGACACCCTCGACAACCTGGTTGACCAGGCCAAAGCCGACGCCGAACCGAAACCCGAAGCGCAGGAAGTTCCTGCCGCCACGTTTTCCATTGCCCCTGATCTTGTGGCCGCAACACCCATGCCGGCGGCTGCCGACCCCGACCTGTCGGTGGAGCAACACAAGCGCCTTGATCTGCTGCACGAGTACGAGGAACTGAGCGCCCCGGCGCGCACCGAGCGCAACGCCGCCATTGATGGGTTCGATGCCGACTGGCGCGAACGCTGGATGAAGCTGCAAGGCGACGTCGAGGATGCCCGCGCCAAGCGGGCTGAATCCCTGACCGCCGAGGGCGTGGCTGCGCATCTGCATGACAGTGTCCTGGCGAAAGAAACCGCCGCGCTGGTGGAAGACTTCGAGGCGCGCAAGGATGCCGCAGCGCGCGACATGGACAAGACCATGCCGCGCCCGGCCCGCTGGGTCGATTTCCTGGGCGAGAAGGCGCAGGACAACCCTGGCGACCCGGTTCTGGAGTCCTTGCTGGAAGAAGCCAGGAAAGCGCCTGATCCCGGCATCGAAGGCTTCGGCGGTGTGCCACCCAAGGCCGTAACCCTGGCCGACCTGGTGCACAGCATCGACCAGGACGGCCAGATTCATTACAAGCGCGGCCTGCGCACCGTGATCCATGATCGCGGCTCCCGCCTGGACGTGCAGCGCAACGATGATCGCGACATCGGGGCGGCGCTGAAGATTTCGGCACAGAAGTTCGATCTGAAAAAAGGTTTGATGCTCACCGGCGACTTGGCGTTCAAGGTCAAGGCCGCCGAGATCGCAGGCCGTCTGGGTTACCCGCTGCAGAACAGCGAACCCGAAGTGCTGATGGCCTGGAAGAAAGGCCGCGACCTGAACCCACAGCTCAAGCGCGCGGTCGTGCCCAGTGTCGAGCGCGGCATCACCGGCGATCTGGCGGTGGCCCGTCCGATTGCCGAGCGCACCGGCCCGGTGCAACTGCGCGCCGATCCGCTCACCATCGAGCAGGCCGACAAGCTGGGGGTGACCCCCAACGGCGACGGCGTGGTGGTGATGCCTGCCGAGCGGGTGCTGGCTGCCGGGGCCGCGTTCCGCGAAACCCAGAATGCCGCGCTGCGCGTGCTGGCGCAAGCTGACCTGCGCAAGCCGGACGGCGGGGTCGACCTGGGCAAGCTCAAGGAATTGGCGCCCAACCTCACCCGCGATGGCGCACTCACTGAACTGGCGCGGGACGTGGTGATCGTGCGCGACGACCGCGTGATCCGCACCCGCGAAGCGCTCGGTCCTGAGCTAGCGCCGGTGATCGGCGTGGCCTACAGGACCGCAGGCGAACGCGCCCGTGAAAACGAAGAGGTCGCCGCCAGCATCGCCAGGGCGCACGAGGCCGAACGCGCGCAGGGGCAGGCTGCCGAACAGGATGCCGACGCCAAGAGCCTGCGGGTGCGCAACGTCGATGAAGAGCTGGAGGCTGTCGCCGCCAAGAAGGAAGGCCGCGAGGTCAAGGACGAGAAGCGCGAGATCAAGTCGGAAGAGGTCGCACTTCCCGGCCCCGCCGTCTTCCGCTCCGGGCGCACCGGCAAGACGATGGACATGGGCCAGGGTATCGGACTCTGATCGCCATGCGCGAACGGACGCAAGCGCAGCGCGAGGCGCTGGTGCGCCAGTCGCTCGTCCAGGATGACCGGCTCGTTCGGCTGCTGGCCGAGTGGGTCGGCCGCAACCTGTCGGGCTACGACTGGCAGGACAGCATCCCCTGGCGCATCGAGCGCGAGATCAGCGTGTTCATCCAGCGCGTCAATCGCTTTGTGAAACAGGAGCAAATGATGAAACCCGTAACCCTTGAAATCCCCGCGCGTGATGCGCAACGTCTGGGTGCCGTCGTCGATCACGACCTGGCGCCCGTGAACGAACAGGACGAGGCGCAAGGCGGTGAACGAACGCACGACCAAGCGCTGCTGGACGCCCTGGATCTGGGCATCGAGCCTGTCGGCCTGGGGGTGTGACATGAACATCCCCATCGAGGAACTGAACCCCGACCTGCGCCTGGGCGTGCAGGCCTATGCGTTTCTGGTCGCCGACAAGGGGCCTGGAACCTACACCTTCCCCCAGTTCGCCGACATCATCGGCGAGCGCTATCGATCCGCGAACGCACGGGTCATCGCTGCGGCGTTCCGGGAGTTGCCGGACGGCAGCGTCACGTTCGGCGCGGACGGCGCGGTGTCGGTTGATCTGCCGAGCCCGCAGCCTGCGTATTTTCCGCGTCCCGATGTTGCACGCAGGACGGATGACGACGCCGGTGTCAACCTGGTGGACCTTGCCGGTGGCGTGGTTCAGCCCGAGCCGGTCATCCATCTGGAGAACCCAACAGCAGGGGCAAAAGAAGGGATTGAACCAGGGCAAGCCCCGGCACGTGACTTCCGCCAGGAGTTCACCGACAAGGTGATTGTGGCGATCGAATCCGGCCAATCATTGCCGTGGAACAAGCCCTGGCACACGTTGCAAGGCTTGCCGCGCAACGCGGTGTCGGGCAAGCATTACCAGGGCGGCAATCGCGTGATCCTGGGCCTGGTGATGCTGGAGAAGGGCTACGCCGATCCACGCTGGGTGACGGTTAAGCAGTCCAACGATCTCGGCGGCCACGTGCGCAAGGGCGAGAAAGGCGTCATGATCGAGCGCTGGGACAGCAAGCCGTTCTGGCAGCGGCGCGATGTGGAGCTTGTTCACCAGGGGCGCATCGTTGGTGTCGATCGCAAGCGCGGCGTCGATGCGGCCGGCGTGCATCTGGTCGGCGGCGCCGTTGTTCCGCCTGCGTCTTTCACGGTCAAGCATGACAGCAAGGATTACTCCTGGAAGCAGGCCGAGCGCGCGCTGGATCTGCTGGTGGGGCGCAACTACGTCGTCTTCAATGCCGAGCAGTGCGACAAGCTGAAGCTGGAGCCGCTGGCGCCGCGCCAGAACATTCCTGTGCTGGAACGTGGCGAGCAGTTGATGACGGCGATGCAGGAAGACGGCGTGCGCTTCGTGCATCAGGGATCGCGGGCGTACTACGCGCCGGCCGGAGACCTGATCGCCCTGCCTCCGCACGACACGTTCAAGAGTGTCGAGGGCTACTACGGCACCGCCCTGCATGAGATGGGCCACGCCACCGGCGCCGAGAAGCGCCTGAACCGCGAGGGCATCACCGGCGGCCACCGCTTCGGCTCCGAGGGCTATGCCCGCGAAGAGCTGCGGGCCGAACTGTTCTCGGCCTTCATGGCGGCCGAGACCGGCATCCCGCACGACGATGACCAGCACACGGCGTATCTGCAGTCGTGGGCCAAGGCATTGAAGCAGGACAAGAACGAGATGTTCCGGGCGGCGTCCGAGGCGGGCAAGGCGGTGGACTATGTGCTGGGCCAGGAACAGGACTTGTTGCAGAAGATCGATCGCATTGATGGTCAGCTTGTCGGCCAGCTTGTCGGGCCGGAGGTTATTGACTTGTCGCAAGAACCTCATGCGTTGACCTTTGCGGAGTTCGCTGGCATCGCGCATGCTGAAAAGCTGGGACCGAGCCATGGGCGGCAATGGGAAGTGTTCATGGGCAAGGAGTCGCTGGGCTTTGCCGATGGGCCGACGATCGATGGCGCATTGCGCCAGGTGCATGCGCGCGAGGTGAACAATGCCCTGTACGGCAATCAGCCTGAATCGCCTGAATTCCTGCGCAAATCCATGCCGCCTGCGCAAGTGCTGGCGGAGTATCCGGGGCTGCAAAAGCTGTGGGCGGGTGTGATCGATGCGCACCAGCCGGCGCACGAGGGCCAAGCCGCACTGGACGCCGCGATGGACAAGTTCCAGAGCGAGGTGCGGCGGGCGCATACCGCCGATCCACCAGCCGCTCAAGAGCTTGCCCCGCCCCAGAAAACCATGTTCTGGCGCAAGGTGAGCAACGTCGAAGACATCTGCGACGACGTGGTGAACCTGCCGGGTGCCGGGACGCAAGGGTCGGATGCGGTGAAGGTGGTTGACACCAAGGCTCTCTCCGCGGCGGAGTACGACGCGTTCACCGCGGATTTCTTCAAGTCACAGTCCTGGTTGGCTGGCAAGGGTGGCGTCGAGCGCCTGGACGACGGCAGCGACCAGCGCCATGTCGTCGAGGTCACCGCGCCGGATCGCCAGACCCTGCACATCGACCCCAGCGGCCACGACTATGCCCGCTATGTCGGCATCCCCGAGGCTGATGTGGAGCAGGTGCGCGCCGCCCGGTCGCTGCTGGTCAGCGAACCAAAAAGCGTGGAGCCCGATCGGAAAACGCAGCGCCCACGGGCGAACAAGGCCCAGGCGCTTGAGCGTTAAGACTGCGCGACACGGCTCCACGCCTCGCAAACCCGCTTCGGCGGGTTTTTTGGTTATCTGGACTGGCGGGCGGTTTCAATCTTGCCGAGAAGCGCCGTCTTGTTCCAAGGCGCGAATGACGGTTGCCGGCACGCCCGCCACGAAGGTGTTGGGCGGAACGTCCTTGGTGACCACAGCTCCTGCTCCAACCACTGAATTCTCACCCACGGTGACGCCGCCAAGGATCGTCGCGCCAGTGGCGATCCAGACGTTCCTTTGAATGATGATTGGTTTCGCCTCGATGTAGGCACGCCGCTGCGACGGCTCCAGCGCGTGGCCGGCGGTGATGATGTTCACGTTCGGCCCGATCATGACGAGGTCGGCGATGTCCACCCCGCCCATGTCGTAGATGGTGCAGCACTGGTTGATGAACACCTTGCGCCCGACCCGTATCCTGGTACCGCCAGCCGTATAGAATGGCGGGATCAGGCTGAAGGTCTCGTCGACATCCTGACCGGTCAACTCGCTGAAGATCTCCCTGACCCTGATGGCATCATCGAAGGCAAGCTTGTTCAGTTCAGCGGTCAGGCGCATGGACCGCCTGACGCGATCCACCTCCGCGCTCCACTTCGGGCTTGACGTCGATATGCGGGTCACCACAGGTGATTTCCTTGTGTCCATGCAAGACTCATCCGTTGTTCGCAACGCAGTGCCTGCACGCCTGCGAGGCGCAGTTCATTCCAGGGCACGTCGGCAGGTCTGGGGGTGGGGCCGTCGCTCCAGCGGATGTTATCGGGCAACGTGGAACGGACGGAACTGGCCGTGAACGGCCCGATCGCTTGACCGATCCCAACAAGCAAGCAATTTCAACCCTCCATTCCAGATACTCCTTTATTTCATGGTTTGCGGCCCTTCGGCATCGCATGCAAGCGGGTCGTCCGCTTGCTCGTCCGCACTCATCATGAACAAACGCATCCTTGCCTCTGCCCTTGCCTCCGTCTTTCTTGCCCCTGCTGCCTTTGCCGGCGGTCTTGGCGTCTCGGCTGGCATTGCTACAACCAACATTCATGCTGGCAGCGCCTCGTCTGTGTCCGTGCCCGAAGCTGTGCTCGGCGTCTCCGACCAACTCGGTTCCGTCCTCGTCGGTGGCAACTTCGCCCAAGGCCACGGCCAGGGTGTGCATGTACATCAGTTCTCCGGTTTCGCTGATCTGCCCGTCTCGGTGGGACGGGTTGTCGCGGTGCCCTACGCCGAACTCGGCTACGACAGGATCGGTGCTTTCGCCGTGGATCACACGGCTGTCGGCGTCATGGCGCAGACCAACACCGCCCCTGTGCAGGTGTTCGGTGGCATGAAGGTGGTTCGCACGTTCGGCGTTCAGGGCCTTGCCGGCGCGGAAAACGGCACGTATGCCGGCGCCGATCTGGGTCTTGGCTTCACCGCCGGGCCTGGCGCGGTGCAGGTCGCCGATGACTTCACGCGTTTGCCAACCTCGGCTAGCGCCAACACGGATGTTGGTCGCTTTTCGGTCGGCTATCGCGTGGCGTTCTGATTTTTGTGCCGTCCAGCCGCAGGTGACGCGCAACAGCGGCAGCGCGCAACGGGTTCAATCCCTTTGCGTGGGGCATCCTGCCTGGGTGCGCGCCGCCTGGCCCACGTCACGGGCCACACACCTTCCCTGAAGCCCGCCGCGTGCGGGCTTCTTCCGTTTGGTTTGCGCCCCCTCGCGATAAGCCTCCATCGGAACGTCTTTCGCCGATGCGGCATGGGCTGTTGATGCACACCGCCCACACAACGCCACGCCATTCAACCCCAGGGGCAAAGAACATGGCTGCAACCTCACACCAACCCACGCTGTATCACATCCCGCGCGCGCAGAAGGACATGACACGCTTCGTCTGGACGGCCCTCGGCCTGTTCGTGATGATCGTCCTGCTGTCGTCCTGGGCCGCGACCGAGTACACCGCCTGGGCGCTGCAATGGAGCGTCACGCTGGGCAAGCCCATGCTCGGGCGGTTTGTGTACTTTCCGTTCGACATCCTGGTGTGGACGTGGACATTCAACTCGCCAGCCTATGGCGCTGCAGTGATGACCGTCTTCGAGCATGCGCACCTGATCATGGGTGTGGGCGGCTTCCTGTCGCTCGTCCTGCCGGTGGCGCTGATGTTCCGGCGCACGCGCAAGATCGAGGGTGAAAAGAACGACCTGCACGGCTCGGCGCATTGGGCCTCGCCCGATGAGGTGGCCGAAACCGGCCTGCTGCCGACAGAAAAGAACGCTGGCGGGGTGTTCTTCGGCAACTTCGAGGATCACTACCTGCGCCACGCCGGGCCGGAACATATCCTGGCGTTCGCGCCGACGCGCTCGGGCAAGGGCGTGGGCATCATCCTGCCAACCCTGTTGTCCTGGAAGCACTCGGTGCTGGTCAACGACATCAAGGGCGAGTGCTGGCATTTCACGGCAGGCTGGCGCAGCACGATGCTGGGGCAGCGCTGTATCAAGTTCGATCCGGCCAACCCAGGCTCGGCACGCTTCAACCCGCTGGCCGAAATCCGGCTGGACGGCAATCTGATCAAGGACGTGCAGAACATCGCCACCATGATCGTCGACCCGGACGGCAAGGGGCTGAACGACCACTGGGCGAAGACGGGCTTCGACCTGATGACGGGCGTGATCCTGTTCGTGCTGCTGTATGAGCCGATCCGGGACAAGTCGCTGGCGACGGTGCAGGCCATCCTGTCCGACGGCGGACCGATCCGGGAGCTTGCCGAGCAATTGTCGGGGGGCGATGGAGGAGGTGATGGTGGGAGCGGGGGTGGGGGTGGCGGTCCGAAGATCGAGGGGTCGGCTGCGGTGATGATGGTGATCAAGGACACCTCGCACGCTGTCCTGGCGGATGGCCTGGCCGACGAGTTCACGGCGCATGGCTGGCGTGCGGCGGCACAGGCGGCGCAGTCATTCCTGAACAAGGCGGGCAACGAAGCGTCTGGAGTGAACTCCACGGCGTTGTCCTTCCTGTCGCTGTACCGCGACCCCATCGTGGCGGAGAACACGCGGGTGTCGGACTTCACGCTGGAGTCCCTGATGCAGCAGCCGACCAGTCTGTACCTGGTGGTGTCGCCGTCGGACAAGGATCGGCTCAAGCCCTTGCTGCGCCTGATCCTGAACCAGACCGTGCGGCGCCTGACGGAGAGCATGGACTTCGACGCCGGCGGTGGCAAGTCGCGCTATCCGCACCGGCTGCTGCTGGCCATCGACGAATTCCCGTCGTTGGGCAAGCTGGACGTGTTCCAGGAAGCGTTGGCGTTCATCGCGGGCTACGGCATGAAGGCGCTGCTCATCGTGCAGGACCTGAGCCAGTTGTATGCGGCCTACACCAAGAACGAATCCATCATCAGCAACTGCCATATCCGCATCGCCTACGCGCCCAACAAGATCGAGACGGCGGAGCTGCTGTCGAAGATGGCGGGCACCGCGACGGTGGAGCACACCCAGCGGCAGTATTCGGGCAACAGGTTGGCCGTGGTGCTGCAGAACGTCAACACCAACGAGCAGATCGTGCAGCGCCCGCTGCTGACGGCCGACGAGTGCATGCGCCTGCCGCCCGAGGACGAGCTGGTGTTCGTCGCCGGGCACGCGCCGATCTATGCCAAGAAGATCATTTACTACGAAGACCCGGAGTTCGCGGCGCGGTGCGCGATTGCGGCGCCTGTAGCGACAGGCAGGGGCAAGGATTGATCTGCGCCGGTTGAATCCACATGGCCCGCCCGGATGCGCTTCGGGTTTTCTTATTTGGAGAACAACATGCTTACCATCTTCTCGCGCCGCCTCCACTGGAACCGCCTTACTTGGCCGCTGATCGCTGGCACAGTCGTCGCGTCGGTCATCGGCTCGGCTTTCGCCGCAGGCTGGCGCATCAACGTCACACCGAGCGAGCCAGTTGGGGTCTACCGCATGACGCCTGTTACTTCAGACACAGCGATCCATCGCGGCGATCTGATTTCATTCTGCCCGCCTGTGAATCTGGAGCCGTTCATGGTTCCTGGTTCGTGCCCGAATGGCGGCGCGCCATTTTTGAAGGAGGTAGTCGGCTTACCAGGCGACGTGGTGGACGTGATGGCAGCAGGGGTGACGATCAATGGACGGATGCTGCCTTTGAGCGAACCGATTGCGCATCCGCGCCTGTGGCCGGGTCTGACGTTGCCGATGGATTTCGGCATGACGAAGCTTGGGCCTGGGCAGTATTGGACGTATGGGTCAGGGCTGCCGAAATACTCGTTTGACAGTAGAAATTGGGGGGTTGTGGAGCGCGCGGAAGTGCTTGCTGTAGAGCGCATCTCTTGATGAAGAATTGCGATTTCGTCCCGAGGTCATCGAGGCGCAGCTTGCCCATTCCGTGCGTGATCCGCTGGGCCGCGCCTACAACCGCACCAAGCACCTTGAAGAGCGCACGGCGATGATGCAGGCGTGGAGCGATTGGCTTGATGCGCAGGCAGGGCTGGGCTGACAGGGCGAGAGACCGTCGCCGGTATATCCAACACATTGCCCCTGACGACAGAAAAGACCACACATGCCCTTCCTCGATTGGGTCAACAAGAACCAGGCCAAGGAAACGTCGCGCGACGTGCCTTACCACCTGCGCCACCAAGAACAGACCTTTGGCGACGCTTCCGAAAACCTCCTGATCCAGGGTGATCCCAGCGCATACTGAAAACAGACGCAGCAACCCCGAATTCCTCCAAGTCCGTACAGGCGGAGTGACTCTCTGTTGGGAGAAGAACACGCGCCATGTTTTTCGCGATTCGCCTGATGCAGCACATGACGCGATGAAGAAATGAGACCCTTTGAATCACCAAGTCGCTCGAGTATGGATGCCTACGAAGGCGGGCACGATCAGATAAGATCGAAAGCTGCGAAGATTAGGCTATAACGTGTCGCTGGCGCCCGACTCGCTTGCGGCCGGGGCATATCGGCGACCTTATACCAATGAAAACAAGATTTGATGTTGCGGCAGGGTGAGATTCCCGTAGTCGACTTGTTCGCCGGGCCGGGGGGGCTTTGCGAAGGATTTTCGTCCCTCTTGGACGAGGAGGGGCGCCCGCGATTCGCCGTCAAGGTGTCCATCGAGAAGGACCCCGTCGCGCACTCGACCTTGATGCTGCGCGCACTGTTTCGCAAGTTTCCCAATGGGCAAGCCCCCGAAGCGTATTACGACTACGTTCGCGGAGCCATCTCGCGCGAGACGTTCATGACACACCGCGATATCCGCATGGCGGCGTGCGAGGCTGCTAGCGAGGCAAGGTGCGCCGAGCTCGGAGCCACGCCCCACGAGCAGGTCGACGCCTGGATAGCCTCGGCCATCGGCAAACGATCCGATTGGGTCCTCATTGGCGGGCCGCCTTGCCAAGCCTACTCGCTCGCGGGTCGATCTCGGCTGAGGGGCAAGGATCCCGTCGCGTTCGAAAGCGACAAGAGGCACTTCCTCTACACAGAATACCTTCGGATCATCCAGCGGTTCATGCCCTCGGTCTTCGTGATGGAAAACGTCAAAGGGATGCTCAACTCGAAGCATGGTGGCAGCCCCATATTCGACAGAATCCTCTCCGACTTGACCGAACCCAAACCTGGGTTGAGCTATCAGGTGCGTTCTCTTGTGGTCGACGGCAACGAGCTCGACCCCGTCGACTTCGTCATCAAAAGCGAGCTCTACGGCATCCCGCAATGCCGGCACCGGGTCATCCTCTTCGGAATCCGATCCGACGTGGCCTTGGGGACAAGCGCGCTTGAAGAGACTCCCAAACAGTTCCTGCTTAGAAAAGCCAACGACAAAGTGAGCGTCAACGAAGCGTTGGCGGGACTGCCCGCGCTTCGCAGCCGATTGTCCAAGGAGCAGGATTCGCACGAGGCTTGGGTTTCGGCCCTACGCAAGGCTCCCGAGAGCCTCAAAGGCTGGCACTTGGAGCTTCGCGCCACGATTGAAGAGGCGATGGGAATCGCAGCGAGCGACGCGGAACTCCACATGTCGGCAGGGGCTAGGTTCATCCCGATGGTGAAAGCTCCGGGCGGGGCCATGCCTAGGGAGTTGCAGCAGTGGATTCTGGACCCAAGGTTAGGCGGGGTCATCCAACACGAGACCCGGTCCCACATGCGAACGGACCTCTACCGCTACCTCTTCGCGTCCTGCTTCGCCGAGGCCGTGACCTATGGACCAAAGCTTCGCAACTTCCCGCCCAAGCTTCTTCCAGATCATGTCAACATCGACGCAGAGGAGATCCCCTTCGCAGACCGTTTTCGCGTCCAAGTTGGCGGCGAGCCGTCGTCGACGGTCGTCGCACACATCAAGAAGGACGGGCACTACTACATTCACCCCGATCCGTCCCAATGCCGAAGCCTCACGGTGCGTGAAGCCGCCAGGCTTCAAACCTTCCCCGACAACTATTTCTTCGAAGGCACGCGCACCGAACAATATGGGCAGGTCGGAAACGCCGTCCCGCCGCTATTAGCCCGCAAGATCGCCAAGGTGATCCACAAGTTCCTGTCTTCCCCACGAGGCTTGTGACCTCGGCGCGCCGAGTGCGGCTCCGAAACGAAGCAGGTAAGTGAAGCGAGCGAAAAGCCGCTACGCTTGACGTGATCCCCAGCACGAACCCAAAGCTCGCCCCGTACCTCGGGCGCAGCATCATCAGTCAGTCAGGTCCATCCCACTCCGCATGGACACCTCGTGGAGGAGCATGTTGGCGTTGCAAAAACCGTGGAAGTGACACAAGCCTGAGCAGGGTTCCGCAAGATTGCGACGGATAAATTCGCCCATCTTCTTCTCTGGCGACAACATTGACCACGGAACGCCGGTAAATTCAAGGGCAATCGAATCGACGGTTGACAGCACGACAGGCATGAAAATTGCATTTGTGCCGCGCTTTGTGCGATCGCTTCTACTTCGACATGCCGCTGATCTCTCCCGAAGCTGCATCGCCTTCGATCCAGCTTCGCAACTCTTGTTGGAGGGTTAAAGCCGCATTCAGACTTCGAGTCGCGCATTCCCAAACACAAAGGACACGCCAGCCCATGGCGCCCAATCTATCCATCGCACGCTTGTCGCGCTCGACATTAGCTTGAAGCTTGGCCTTCCAGAAGTCGGGCCGGGTCGAGGGCTCCTTGGCGTAGCGGCATCCCTCGTGGGAATGCCAGAAGCAGCCATGGGCGAAGATGGCAATCTTGCGTCCGGGCATGACGATGTCGGGTGCGCCCGGCAAATCGCGTCTGTGGAGCCGAAATCGGTATCCAGCCGCAAACAGGGCTTTTCGAACAAGGATTTCTGGCTTCGTATCCTTGCCCCGAATGCCGGACATCATCCTGCTTCGGACCGCGGGCGAGACAACATCGGCCATCGATTTCGGGGCCCGTCAGCCCGCCTTCACTTCGGGGATCTTGGACGCAGGAGCTGAGTAGCTCGCGCCCATCACGGCCTCCTTGCACTCGGGCCGCTTGGCCCATTCGGACACCATGCGACCGCCTGCGGAGACGTGCAGGATGTCGTTGACCTCGCGCGCCCACGTGGCGATCTGTGCCAGCAACTCCCGCGAGAGCGCCTGCTTGACCCAAATCATGTCGAGGTCGATACGACTCCCGAGCGTCGCTGCAAGCACTGAGACCGTGTAGGCGGTGACGTTGGCTTGGAACGCTTGGAACATGGGGCGCAGAAGCTTCTGGGTTTCCCGGTAGATCTTGGCCTTGGCGATCATGGTCTTGTAATCGGCGGCCATCGGAAGCGGAACCTCCTGGCCATTGGCAGGAGTCAGCTCTGCCATGAAGCGGTCGAAATTCTTTTGGGACCCGAGGCTGACCACGTCGGGCTTGCAATCCCACGCGTTGATGTATTTGGCCAATTCGGTCTTGGTGATGCGCCGGGAAGTGGGGATCGCGTCCTTCAACGCTCTGAGCCTCGCCGGCGTCGTTCCCTCGCGAGCCAGCAGCGTGTTGTAGCTGCCGGCGGCGCGTTCGTAGAACCACTGGCTTGAGCCGTCTGGGCAATAGACGGTCCGAGAGAGCCTTTCGATCTCGACATGGAAGGGCTTGTTGGCCGAAAGGTCCGACTGGCGCACCGCATTTTGGCTGTTTGCATAGCGCGAGATGTCGGAGACCAAGGACTCCTCCTTGACGGAGTCCTGAGTCTTCATGACGATGATCTTCGCCGGGACCCGAACGTGCGAAAGGTCAGTGTCGGGATACTTCTTCTTGGTGAAGTAGAGCGACGCTGTAGTCTGCCCCCCGTTGACGATTTGCAGCCCTTGGAGCCAGGCGATGCCCTGCGAACCGTCATCGGTCCTGGCCATGCGCATTTCATCGGCCACGATCACGATTCCGTTATTGTAGGCCATGAATCGCCTGGGAGATTCGCGCAGGGTCTTCTGGATGCCGGCGTTGACCCCCTTGCCCTTGACGCTGAGGAACGAGCGGACGTTGGCCTCCAAGAGGCGCGCGCCGAACTTCTCGTAAAGCAGCCGCAAGGCCTCGCCCGGGATGGCCGTGAGGGCATAGTCGTAGTCGTCGCTGTCGCCGGGAACGAACACGCAGGGCAGAGGGGAACCGGAGACTTCGCCGAAATCGACCGACAGCTCGTCGCGTGGCTTGCCTTCGGAAGTATGCCGATGCAGTCGCTCAATGTCCATGACTTCAAGACGCACGGCCTTGCCGCCGACCTCGCGCGTCTGGAAACTCTTGGACTTGGCGACTCTGTCGGTGATCACGAAAACGCGGACCTGTTCGAGGTCGTCGTAGTTCGCTTGGATCGACTCTGCCAAGGATCTCACGTCGCTTGATGGGTCGAGCCTCGGCGCCATGCGGCCTTCCGCGCAAAGCGTCAAGAATTTCAAGCATTGCTTGAGCGCACCAAGGGTCTCGGAATCGGGTATGGGCGTTGGGTCCTCGACACTTGCGTAGAGGCTCACGAATAAGTCAAGCTGGTCGTTGTCATCGTTAATTGCGTATCCGCTCAGGCGCAGGTTCGCGTTGCCGAACATTCCCTCGTAATGGCACTCGACTGGTTCGAAAGTCATGCCGATCTCGGCCATGTGGTCCATCACGATCCCGCAAAAGACCAGCTCCTCGTAGAGCCCCCCGTCTTGCATCTGGGCTCGGACCGACGCGTATATCTGTCGCAGGAATTCAGGCAAGTCCATATTCAGATTGCTCCCAATTTTTTCAACGCTTGCTCGATTCCGACGTCCGCTCCGGGTGTCTTGTCAAGGTCGATTTCATACTTGGCCCGCATGATCCCCTCAGGCACCCTGCCGTGCGTGAGTCGCGGAAAGTCTCCGGCGACCTCGACGATGCGAGTCCCGGCAGAAACGAACCGTCTTGGATATCTGTCGGTGTGGGCATCGAAGTAGCCCGCCGCCACGAGACGCTCGGAGAGCAGTCTCTCGGCCTCTGCGTCGCCCTTGATGGCATGCCTCATGGCGTCGACATGGTCCGGCAGGCTTTGGCCTGACGCTATCTGACGCAGGCGTGCACTGGCAATGAACAGGGGCTGCCGGACCGAATCGTCCAATTGCTCCAAGGAGCCGATCTTGCTGGGAAAACCTTGCGCCGAAAGTGTCGCCTTCACTTCGAGCGACCCAGTCCCGATTTCGAAGTCCTGCGGGCTGTCAAGCGGCCCGACCCAGGATTCGATGGCGGTGGCGGCGGGGACACCGGCCTTGATGATCGCGGCAAGCAACATCAGCTCGCCGACCAAGCCGATCTCCTCTTCGTGGCCCAGCGCCTGTGCGCCTTTGCGCATGAACTCTTGCCACGCTCGCACGCGCCCAAGAAATACCCGTAGGAGCCGCAGCTCGTCCGTGTTGCCTTCGGCATCGAGCGCGCCAGTCACGTCGCAAACCATCGATGAGAACAAGCCGAAGTCTCCAGAGTCCTTGCGGCTCAGGGCTAGCCAGGTTGTCCCCACCTCGTGAAGGTCAACTCGCTCGATGTTGAAACCTTGGCCCTCGGGCAGCTTTTCGGCAGACGGTATAGCCGCGGCCGGGAACGCAGCCATGAGGGCCTCCTCGTTTCCTGGGGCGCGTCGTCCCGCAGCGAGGCGGCACTTGCCTGCGGGCGCAATCGGTATGAACTGCCACCCATGGCGGTCGCCGGCTCCCGAGAGCGAGCTCCACGCGACATCGAACTCGTCACTCCGACGCGCCATATTCCTTCTCCCAATAGAGGTGATCGACCTTGTATTCGACCTTCACGCCATCGCCCCCTTCGGTGGAGGGGAAACTGATGGCGAAGGCCATGATGGGCCTGTCCCAGCCCTCAGGCACGGCCTCGCCGGCGCCTGAGGGCGCCAGCGGATAGAGCATCAAGAGACCGGGAGCGGGGAGCCCGACCGCGCCGGCCATGCGTGCGTTGCGGATCTGCTTGCCGCTTGGGGCCTCGTGCTCCTTCTCGCTTCGATTCCGCGCGGGATCGACCTTCCAGGTCTCCTTGGTCTTCTCCAAGGCCGCCTTCCATTGCTCATATTCGAAGTCGATCGCCTCATCGGCGGGGTCGGTGAGCACGCCGATCCGATAGGCGTCCTTGCCGCCCGTGTTGATGCGGCCCGGGAACGTCGAGACCACGACGTCGTTGGCGAAGGCGAAGGGCTTGCCCGCCGGGCCTTCAGCAAGCAGGGCGATGTTCCAGCGAGTCAAATGGGCCGGCTGGAGCGAGTTCATCTTCTCGATGAACTCGGTGATGATCGAGCTGTTGATCCGCGAGAGGCCCGGAACTGTCTTGTAGCTTCGCAGGAATTCCAGAACGGCATCCGAGCCGACGTCCTTCCACAGCAGCGACCGCTTCCACGACTCGGCCTTCTGATCTCTCTTGCGCGCCGGATGCTCCTCTGTGGGCTTGCCCATTTGAGCGACGAGGGCCTTGGCCGCGTCCAAGTTACCTTCCAGGGTCTCCTCGTCGGTGAGGAACGTAATGGTCTGCGCCAAGCTTCCGCTGTATGAAAGTTTGAGCGTCCTCGCTGTGCGCATTTTTAGAGGTGAGGTCACCAGCATCACTGGGTGCGACTCCACTCTCAGGCCGTATTCGCTCGGCTTGGCACCCTGGGCTGCCATCGTGTCGAACTCCTCCCGAAGCTCCTCGGAGGCGTCGGCAATGTGTCCGAACCAATCCACAAGCTCTTGGGTTGTATAGAGCCGGCAGAGATCGATGTAGCCTGGTCGATAGCCGAACCAGCGGCCCATCTGCATCAGCGTGTCATACATCTTCGTCGTCCTGACGAAGTAGCTTGAACACAGTCCTTCGAGCGTCAGGCCGCGCGAGAGCTTCTCGCCGCCGATGGCGATGACTTTGAGCCCCTTGTCCTTGTTCTCGAAATAGTCGAGCGTGTCCTTGGCCGTACCGGTGATCTTGCGGATGTGGATTTCGGCGAGCGTCTTGGGAAGCTGCTCGGCGATCTCATCCCAGCTCGGGATCTTCTGCGGCCCTCCGTCCTCTTGGACGACTTGGGCCATCGCTTCGCATGTGGGCACAAAATCGTCGTCCCACAATCGCTTGTAGGAGGCCAGGGTCGCCTCGTGGTCGACGCGGCGGGAGATCCGCTGTTTCATCCGTTTGACATATTCCTCGACTTGCCGATGGACTTCCAACTGGACTCGGTTGTAGCGCGTGACGTGGATGAGCATCGATGAGTGCTCGGCACCTTGGCCCCTGCATGCCCGCGCGACGCAAGCCAGGACAAACGACTCGATGGCTTCCCTCAAAGACGGAGGGAGGATCTCTTGGCCCGCGTAGACGGGAATGTGATCCTTTTTGTGCTTGGGCAGCATCCAGCCGGTGGCCAATGGCTTGCCGTCGAGCTTGTCGACCTGGTCGGAAATGTCGCGCGCCAGGGGAAGGCCGCCCACGCGTCCGTTGGGCCCTTTGAGTCCGAAGACGCGCGCGGGGCCGACGTAGTTCGACGGAGCGGAGAGGTTCTTGATGAACGATTGCGGGAAGAGGTCTGGACCTTCGTCCTTCGTTTCATTCCTGCGATGGATGAAGATGTTGGCAAACGGGGTCGCGGTGTAGCCAACGTAGGCGGACTTGGAGAACGAGTAGAGGATTTTGCGGATGAGCCCGTTGATGGCCTTGGGCTGATGGTCGTCATCGGGGACGCCGTCCGCGCTGAAAAGCTGCTCACCCGTGTCGACCGAGGCGTGGTCGGCCTCGTCGTCGATCACGAGCAAGGGCAGGTTCGTGACGATCCTGCGCCCTGTCACTGGATCGGTCGTATTGGAGACGTGGTGGCCCTGAATCCATTTGAGAAGACGCCCGAGCACCGTCTTGTTCTTCTTGACTACAAATAGCCAAGGACGTTCCTCGGGGGAGATGGCGAAGTGCTTCGCGATGGCGGTATTGAAGTCACCACCTTCCTCGCGAGTGGTCGCGCAATGCGGATGGATGGTGGGGTCGCTGTCCTCCCAATAGACACCAATGGGTTTTCCGGGCTCCCGGTTCGGGGAGGTTTCGTAGCCGAGGAAGGCCTCTTCGAGCCGGATCTGTGTTTGCGACCTCAGGTTGTTATGGAGCCCCGCCAGCACGATGATGATCTTGTAGCCAGCGTCGGCCGCCTTGCAGATGAGGGCCGAATAGCTGCTGGTCTTGCCCGATTGGACGTGACCGACCACGAGTCCCCGTCGGTCCCACGAGCCCTCGCGTTTGGGATCCTCCAAGAGTTCGAGAATTTCGTCGGTTGATTTGTCAAGCTGGTCGACGACGGTGGAGGCGAGCTTTCTTTCGAGATGTCGGGCGAGCCGTTCCCAATACCGCCATCCGGCCTTTCTTTCTGGTGTCAGCCAATCAACGTGGCCGGTGTTGTCCTTCATCGTCGTGTCGGCGGGCATGAAGTGGCTCATGCGGCGCACAAGCTCTGCTAGCGCAGCGTCAAAGTCGACCTCCTTGAGCTCGGCCTTGGCCAGAAGACTCATCGAGAGCTTCAGCTTTTCGGCAATCAGGACAACTTTCGATTTGTTCTCGTCGCTTTCGCCTCGCATGAGCGTCTGGGCGATGCTCACGACCCGCTCCTGCGGTGAATTCGCTTCCTCCATGGGTCAGCCTTTCATGATTTTTGGGGTCGATTCGGCTTCGCCACGAGACCTTGGTCGAGCGTCGCGATCAAGGCGGGAAAGTTCTGGAAGGGCTCGGTGTGCAGAAGTGCGCGCTTCGCCCCTTCGGGGCTCATCCTGCGGCGCCCGATCATGTCCACGTAGAGTGTCCTCAACACGCCGGCCACTTCGTCGCTTGGCTCGCCCGTGAATCCAGTCTGCGGCGTGTCCTTGTTCTCCGCCGTGTCGAGCCAGATGCGTTGGACGGGGACCGTCTCCTCGATGACTCTGAGCATGCTCTTGACCAGCGGCAGCAACTCGCCTGCGTTTTCCAACACCGCCGCGACCGAGGGATGGGTCTCGGCGATTCGATAGCGCATGCCGTGGCGCAACTTCTCGACGCTCCATGCTTGGTCGATAGGGATCTTGTCTTGGCGCGATGCCGGGGCTCCGCGACTGGCGAACACGCGGCGCGCCAGCTCGCGAGTATTCTCGGCTAATAGCGTCAGCCTGGGCTTGACCGGAACCGGGGGGCGTGCCGTCGATTTGCGAACGTCGATCTTCCACTCGGCATCAACGGTGTTGGGGATGTCCAGACGAATGCGGGCCAGTCGATGGGACTCCTCGCGATTCCATGCGCGCGGCGATCCCAGGCCCAGCCAGCCGCCAGCAAGCAGCAGCCGCTCGTTTCGATAGACGTAAAAGCCCTGTTGGGCTGTCCATCCCGCAGGCCCCGCATTGGCCTCGAATTCAGCAGCCGTGAGCCTATCCTTGTGTGGCAGCACATGGCATTGAACTTCAACCGTACCGCAGCTCGTGTGGATTTTGGCGACCGGCGACGCCCACGGCTTGGCAGGATGCGCGGTCATGAAGGGATCCCACGGTGCCACGGGGTTTCCATTCAAAAGCAATCGCAGCCCCGCACGTGGGCCTTGCAGCAGGCGATGGAAGACCATGGCTAGGTGCGCGTCGACATCGTCGATGAGCGAGAGAAAGTCGTCGGGCTTGTAGCCGTCGGTGACGATTCGATCGAGCGTTTCCCAAAGGACAAGTGTTCCGGCATTCTTTCGATCCAGGGGAGCAAGGAAGGGCTCGGATCCGGGAGCGGGGCCTTCGAACAATAGCCACCCAGCGTCGGGGCGCACTGCGAGTTCTGTCAGATCCCAACGCAGGCAGCTTCGGACGCCGTTCTTGACGGTGGCGACGGTCAGCCGCCGGCATTGCGAAAAGGACGCCGTCTTCAGTCCCATGCCGAAGCGGCCGAGGTCGTGGGCGGCGCGCGCAGCCAGGGGATTCTTGTCGCCCAGGCGCATGGCGCTTTCAAGCTCCGCGTCCGTCATTCCACATCCGTCGTCAAGGACGGTGATGCGGCTATTGCTCCCGTCCCACGCGAAATCGATGCGGACTTCTTTGGCCGCTGCTGAAATGCTGTTATCGACGATGTCGGCCAAGGCGGTCGCCGTCGAGTATCCGAGGCCGCGGAGCGATTCGAGCATTGCGAATGCACGAGGCGGTGTACTTCTCGTCTTCTGGCTCATTTCCAAAGACCTTCTCCTGGCCAGACTACGAACCCCAAGCCGATAAGCTTCCGGATCATTTGGCGGTAGCGGTTGTCCGGAGTGTCGGCGATGTTGACCCATATCCTGCCGGAGGTTCCGTATCGGTCGTCGTCGACGATGAATCCCAACTCCTTGGCCTCCTCAAGGGCGAGATCCAGGTGCGACGAGGGGGCCGCAGGTCGGTCGGTGCCGCCGGCCGCGGTCGGGGCCGCTTCGCGCTTACCGGATTCGGTCGCTCGGGGCAAATCGGCTTCGACGTCCACGTCATCGCTTTCCGTCTCTGGCCGATCACCATAGGATTCAGGCAGACGACGCCCTTTAACTTCCCGCATCAGGGGCGCCGCCCGAGTTGGATGCTGCAAACGCTTGATGGCCTTCGCCTCGATCTGTCGGATGCGCTCCCTGGTCACTTCAAGCTGCATGCCGATTTCCTCGAGTGTCATGGAGTCGACCCCGAGACCGAAGCGCATCCGGACGACGCGCTCCTCCTTGCGGCTTAGTGTGGAGAGGATCCGATCGATCGACCCGATCAGTTCCCCCTCAGCAGTGATGTCCATGGGATCACGCGCAATGTAGTCGTCGCGGGCGTCAGCCGCGATCAGATCATCGAGGTCGAGCCCTTCGACGGACTCGGCGTCGTGGGCGATTCGAAGCAGGGCCTTGACCTTATCGGGTTCGATTCGCGCGCGCGAGGCGATTTCATCGAGCTCGGGCGGGCGTCCAGTCTCCCCCTGAAAGTCACTGGCGATCCGGGCGATCTTTTGCAATCGTTGATGGATGTGAACGGGAAGGCGGATCGTCCTCAGCTTGTCGGCGATGTGCCGGCTGATGTGCTGGCGGATCCACCACGTGGCGTAAGTGGAGAATTTGAAGCCCCGCCGCCAATCGTAGAGTTCGATCGCCCTGAGCAACCCGAGGTTGCCCTCCTGGATCAAGTCGTCGAGCAGTTCACCGCTGTATAGCCCTTTCAAGGCCAAGCTGAACACGAGCTTCAAGTTGGCAATCGCCATGCGGCCGCGCGCGCTCTGATGCTCGCGAACCGCCTCGATGAACTCCACCTCGGCGACGCTGCCACCTTCGCTCGCGAAGTCGGCGAGATCCACCAAGAAGCGCCGAGTCAGGCACAGGGACGCCAATGCAGATCGTGTTTCGCTCCAACTTGAACTGCCCTTGTTGGTGTCGATCGGCAGCTCGGAGAGTTTGTCGATCGAGATGAAGAAGTCGACGGCGTCTTGGGAATCGGGCGCGGCAGGCGACTCCAAATGAGCCTCCGGTTCAGAATGCGGCTCGGAGCCCTCGTCAGCGCCGATCAAGGTGAAGGCGGATGCAGACCCGACTTCGTCGTCGGCATCGGCTTCAACCTCGTGGGACTCAGATCGCGGCCCCAACGATATCCACGCGAAGGGCTTCTCCCCAGACTTGACCGCGCGGGCCGCATCCAGGGTCCTGCCAATGCCCCCTGGCCACGAAGCCAGCGCGTCCAAGGCCCGCTGCACGCTGTTCTCCATCGCTTGGGCCAGCTCGACCTCCTGCTCGGCGCTCAGGAGCTTCTCCCGTTGGATTTCGCGCTGGTAGATGCGAAGCGGCTCGTTGCGATAGCTGGTCAAGTCGCCAACGAAGGCCAATGCGTCGTCGACCTCGACCTCCTCGTCCGGTGCCTCCTCGGGGTTGACATCGACCTCGAAGTCGTCGAAAGGGGTTGAGTATTCGAATCGCTCGTCGAGCTCGGCTCCGAGATCGTTGAGCACCATGGTCAAAACGGTGATGACATCGCCCCTTGCCGCGCCGCGAGCATCATTCGAGAGGTTCTCGACAGCCATTGCTGGCACGCTGCCCTCGCGCAAGGCTCGCAACAGCATCAGGCGCAATCGCCTGCGCCATTCGGCGTCGTCCTCGCTCGGAAGCGGCGACGCCCTTTCGGGCAGGTAGGCTTCCAAATCGCCCCAATCCGCGGAGCTGTCGATCAGCTCAAATTCCGAGATGGCCGTCTGGATTGCGATCGCGGCTTCGGAGACGCTCGGATCCGCTTCGGGAGGCGGCCGTTCGACTTCGGGCTTCCAATCGGACATATCGAATTCGAATCCGTCGTCGTCGAATACCTGCTCTTGGCTCGGGGATTCACCTGTCTCGGCTGGTGCATCGGGCGAGGCGGGGTCATGGGGCTCGGCAGTCGCGGGCCTGGCCGACCCGATAATGGCAGCAGCCTCAACCGACCCGGCCTCGATTGCTATGGCGTGGGCATCTCGTCCTTTGGAGTCCGTCAACGCGTAGTCAGCGCCTGCGTCGAGCAGAAGCTTGCAGATCGAGGCTTTGTTGCGCGTGGCAGCCAGCATGAGCGGAGTCATGCCATTGGCGTCGCGCGCGTCGAGGTCATCGCCCCGCTCGATATGGATCTGAACGGCTCCCTCGGCGCCAGACATCACGGCCATCCTCAGAAGCCTGCTCAAGGGGTAAGCTTCGGAGCCAGTCAAATGGCTCACGCGGGCGCCTCCATCCAGACCTTCGGGGTTGTATCTTCCCCCGTTCGTCGATCGCGATCTCCAACGAGCATCGGCGCGTGGCACTCGTCATAGCCAGACAGCTCTGATGTCCCTGCGGCCATGTGGGCTCTGGAAGTTTGTGTTTCGGGAAATTCTACAGGCGTGGGAGCCGGCGGCACTTGTACAACCGCGCGGATGCAACCTTGCGATAGATCTGGCGATAGCAAAAGAATCTGGGCCTTCATATGGCCCTATACCGTCATGGTGAGCGAAAAAATTGCGAAGGGCATCTTCATGACCACGGGCAAATACACGGCTGAGGCTCTGACGTTCGCACAATCCAACCCGCTGCAATTGATCGACGGGTTCCATTTCATGGAGAAGATTTTCAGCCTGCCGGATGACGCCAGGCAACGATTGCTGCATATTGCAACAGACGGCGACTACAAGGTGCCGTCCTGTCCGTCCTGCGGCATCAAGATGGTGTTCCGGGAAGGCGCGCAAGGTCGCAAGTCATTCTGGGGATGCCAGAATTTTCCGCGTGAGTGCAGACAGAGGTTTTTCGGCGGGAGATAAAGTAACAGTAACGGGCAGCGTCGACAAATACGCATGTATTGCCCGAGTGCAAAGCCGCAGTGATCCAGCCCGTACGATAGGCATGCTTGACGCCCAAGACAGGTGTCTGACAGCAACAAGAACACAAACCTGGGAGGCAGTGTGCATTTTGGTCATCACACCTTCGCCAAGACGGTGGACGAGCATCTGCGGGAAATCGCTGCGCTAGCTCGCAACCCGCAGACACTTGTCTTTCTCGACACAAACATCCTTGCCTATCTAGTCGGCCCTGCAAAATTCACAATCCGTTTTCCGTTCGTCCATAGCGTTGAATACAACCCCATGGGCCGGCCGCGTCAGGATGGCCACGGTGGAGACCCAGTTCTCAGGCAAGCGCCTGAGCACGGCTGTGAGCGGAGCGTGAGGCATCGACAGCCCGCGCAGCCCGAAGCGCCTGGCGCAGTCGGCGCAAAAAAACCGGCCCCAGCCCCAGACGGGCGATGGCGCGCAGCAGCCAGCGCAGGTTGTAGCCTGCCGCGCAACTCAGGGCATGCAGCGCATCGCCCAATGCCCCTTGCAACCAGCAACGATCCAGGCGGTGATCGGCCTTCAAATGTCCGATGGCGGGTTCCACCGCCGAGCGGCGGCGCAGCCAGCCCCGGTGCTGCAGACTCATGCGCTTGAACTTGCCGCGGTGCAGGATGTGCTGGCCCGGGTTGTCGGCATCCACCCCGCGAAACCCCAGGTCGACGACGACGTGCTGGATCGCCACTTTCCAGTCCTGCATCAGGATGGTGGCCTGCTCCAGTGTGGCGCGCAGGATATGGCCGTCATACGGATTGCCAGGGAAGGTGCGCGCTCCCAGCATCAGCCCCTGCTGGTGGGAGACCACCACCGCGGTCTTCACACCAAACTCATACGGCTTGCGCGCCTTTCCGTCGGGTAAGAACACGCCGTTGCCGGCGTGTTCTCCCCTGAGAACCGTGCATGCGAGTTTCCCAGCACACGGCTCAAGCCTTCCAGCAGCCCGAGATCGGACCGGGTTCGTGACAACGGAATCAGTGGGCATTTGCACGACGCTGGAAGTATGCGGTCCATGCTGGGTCGAACGGGTTGGCATCGCTGCGAACCTTCGTGTGGCGCTTGATCGGCAGCCCGGCCAGCCGGAACAGCATCGGCCTGAAGGCCAATTCCGGCGGCTGATCGGCGCAGGCAAAGATCCAGTCGCGCAGACCCTGGCGCTCGAAGTACCGCGCCTTGATCCAGCGAAGGGGCTTGCGCGGGTGGCGGCGTTTGGCCCACACCCACAGCTTGGTCCACACGAGATGATCGATCCGTGAGAAGGTCGCCGCGGCCACGATATGCCGGTGGTACATCGCCCAGCCCCGAAGGATCGGGTTGAGCAACATGATCACCTGCGCTTGTGTGGCAGCCTTGTTCTTTCCCAGCACTTCACGCACCTTTTTCAGGAGCGAAGCCACGCTCTTGCGCGCGGGCTTGATCAGAAGTTTGTTCCCGTACTTGCGCACGTTCTGCCCGAGGAAGTCGAATCCTCGGCAGATATGCGTGATCCGCGTCTTCTCGGGCGCCAGTTGCAGGCCGCGCCCCGCGAGGAATGCCTCGACGGCCGGTTTGACCCGCTGCTCCAGCAGCTCCCGAGTTGCGCCAGTCACGATGAAGTCATCCGCATAGCGGACAACGTGCGCCTTGGCAGGTTGTCGCGCGTTCGGGCTGCGGCCGAGGGCCGAGCGCACCGCGTCTTCGATGCCATCCAGCGCCATGTTGGCCAGCACCGGTGAAGCAATCCCGCCTTGCGGCGTTCCTGCTTCAGTGGGGAACAGCACTCCTTGGTCGATGAATCCAGCACTCAGCCACTTGCGCAGAACGATCTTGTCCATCGGGATCTTCTTCAACAGCCAGTCATGACTGATGTTGTCGAAGCAGCCCCGGATGTCGCCTTCAAGAACCCACTGCGCAGAGTCGCGTTTGGCGAGTGCATTGAAGCAGTGCTCGATGGCATCGGCCGTCGATCGCCGGGGCCTGAAGCCATAGGAGTTCTTGTCGGCTGTCGTTTCCGCAACGGGGTTCAACGCCAGTAACCACAGCGCTTGCATGGCCCGGTCTCGCATGGTCGGAATGCCCAGCGGGCGCTTCTTTCCGTTGCTCTTCGGGATATACACGCGCCGCAGTGGTCGCGGCTGATAGCCCCTGTGTGTCAGTGCTTGCGATGCCTTCATCTTCGACATCGGAGTCTTCCAGATCTTGCCGTCAACGCCTGCCGTCCTCTTGCCTTCGTTCTCCGTCACTCGCTTCACGGCAAGCAGCTTGCCGCTATGCGAGCGGGTCAGCAGGTGTTGCAAGGCCTGGACCTTGTTCCACCTGCCAGCCTGTGTGGCCTTGGCAATACGCGCCTGTAGCCGCGTGACCTCTTCGTTGACCTGAGCCCAGTTGATCTGGTCCCAAGTCATCTCATCGGTTGGAGGCGCACCGGCATCCTCGGCACAGGCTCGCGCCCTTATCGCGGATACCGCCATCTGCCTTCCTCCTGATCGCGGTTTCTCAGTCTCTCTTGCCATGGAAGACCTGGCGGAAGTCAGCGCGCTTTCGCGCCGGGTGATGTCGCAACCCGTATCCGTTCGATTACAGAACGGCGTTCGCTTGCTCCGCTTTCCTTTACCCGCTGCGCCATCAGCCTTCCTTGCGGTTGGCCTGCCGTTGCCGGCGGCTCGTCGGGCTTACCGTGTTCCGTACACATCACAACGCGTGGGGTCGGTCCTGCCTGTACACCGGTGGTCTTCCTGTCCGTGTGCGCCGTAGCAAAGGGAGGCGCAGCCGACCACGTACCGTTTTGGTTCAAGCCTGTCAGCATCTTTGGCTTGTCGTGCATAACGATGCCTGCAGCAGTTCACTTCTGTTGACCATGCCACTCAGCCTGGCACCCCATCCGCCTTGATGCTGGCAGGTGGCGCCGTTTCCTCGCGGAAGCCGACGCGGCCCAAGGGCCCGATACGTTGTCCCCGTGGCTTCACACGCCGCCGTTGCCAGCAACGCATGCACAGGTAGGCTACGGCCGACGGAACGGCCGGTCTCGTCACCAACCTCGTGAGCGGGCGAGACAATGATGTGTGCAACTTCACGTCGCACCTTCCCGATGCACTCCACCTCCGGAGCGTGCAGGGCGTAGAGCTTGTTCTTGTCCTTCGGTTTTTGCGTGCGCACGCGCTCGGCGCGCTGCATCCACTGCTGCAGCGCCGCCAGCGCTTTGGGGCAAGAGTCGACGGAGGGAGATTGGGCCGCCGCCTGCAACTTGCGCTGCACCGCGCGCAGCACAATGCCCAGGATCGTGCGCTGACGCTTGATGCAGCGCTGCAGGCGGCGGAACTGCTTGGCATGGGCGTAGCCGCCAGCCTTGAAGCGCAAGCCTTTGCCTTCCTTGGCATAGGTCTGCTTGAGCGCGATGCCCGCCTGTTTGGCTGCACGCACCACCTTGTGGCGCGCAATCTCCAGCAGGCGGCTGTCGGTGGGGTGGGCAACAGCCTTCTCCTGCACCGTGGTATCGACGATCACCCGCTGCAGTTCCTGGGGCTGCACGGCCTGGATCGTCACGGCGGTGTCGATGGTGGCTTTGAGCAGCTCTTCCAGCCCGTCTTCGCCCAGGGCGCGGCGAAAGCGCCCGATCTGGGTGGGGTCGCACGGCGGGCGATGCTCAAAGTACACCCGTCCGCTGAAGAACTGCCACAGCACGTTCTCGCTCCAGCGCACCACCAGGTCCTCATCGCTCAGGTTGAAGGTGTGCTTCAGATACAGCAGGCTGATCATCAACCGCAGAGGCAGCCGGGGGCGTCCGGCGGGACTGGCGCCTGCGCCCACCAGCGACTGTGTAGGGCCGAACAGGTCGTGCCCTTCGAGGACTGCACCCTGCCGCGCCTGGTGTTCAAACTTGACGGCCAGCGCCGCTTCCAACTGCGCCCACGGTAGCCGCGTGGCCAGCACTGCCAGGGGATCGTTCAGGTGGATCATGGCGTCGATGCGGCTGCGGAAAAAGTCGGGCGTGGTCATCCTCAAATCCCTCAGAAATCAGTTTCTCCAATAACGCTTCTCAAGGGATTCGGTGCACAGAAAAACAGAAAACTGTGAGCATTCATGCGGGCTGGCGGGGTTTTGCAGGGCCGACTATCTATACAAGCTTCACGCAGAAGCGCGGCGCGAGTTCTTCGTGTGGTCTGATCAAATAGCCTCCGAGAACCGCATAGCCATCCCGGCCTGGGCCGCGAATGAGTACCTTTCCCGTGTCACGTCGAAGGACCTCGACTCGTACACGCCGAAGAGCAGTCAGAGTAGGAATGCCAGTCACCCAGCACCCCCTCCACAGATCCGTACGTGCGGCACTACCGCATACGGCTCCTGCCTTGGGTCGTGACGATCAGACGCTGGTTCGGGTACGGCTGGCAGATGTTCGGAACAGGCAACCACTGCGCCATCAATCGATACATTCGACGCCAGGTCAGGCCGCGGCTCTGACTGCGGCGGCACAGCGTGCGATGCCACAGCCCGGCCACCTGATGGCGGAATGTCCTCAGCCGCGCGCCGTTGCACGGCACGCCGAAGTACCGGCCATGCCCAGCCACCACCGCGCGCAGGTACTGGCCCTGCTCTGGGATCGGGTGGTGCATGCGCCGTCTGAGTTCGAGTTTGACCGCCTGGAGTTTGGCTCGCAGGCGTTTGGCACTCGTCAGCCGCAAGACCATGAAGTAGCCCTTCCTCGTCTTCCCGCAGCAGTGCGTGAACCCGAGGAAGTCGAAGGTCTGCGGTTTGCCCTGTCCCCTGCGGCGTCGGTTCTCTTGGGCGAAACGCCCGAACTCGATCAGCCGCGTCTTCTCGGGGTGCAACTTCAACCCGAACTGGCCCAGCCGTTCTTCCACCGCGCGCTTGAAGCGCTCGGCGTCGTCGCGGTACTGGAACCCGGCAACCCAATCGTCGGCATACCTCACCGCGATCACGTCGCCTCGGGCGTGGCGCCCCCGCCATTGCTCGACCCACAGGTCGAACGCGTAGTGCAGGTAGATGTTGGCCAGCAGCGGACTGATGCTGCCGCCTTGCACCGTACCCAGTTCACTCTGCGTCAACCTGCCGTCCTCCAGTACACCCGCGTGCAGCCATTTCTTGATCAGCCGCACCACGCGCGCGTCAGCCACGCGATGCTCGATGAACCTCACCAGCCAGTCGTGTTCGATGGTGTCGAAGAACTTGCTGATGTCAGCATCGAGAACAAAGTTCACCTTCCTTGCGCTCACACCCACCGCCACGGCGTCCAGCGCTTTGTGCGCGCTCTTCCCCGGCCTGAAGCCGTAGCTGAACCCGAGGAAGTCCTGTTCGTAGATGGCGTTGAGGACTTCGGCCGATGCGCGCTGGACAATCTTGTCTTCCAGCGCGGGCACGCCCAGAGGGCGCTTACTCCCGTCGGCCTTGTCGATGTACACCCTCTTCACAGGCTGGGGCCGGAAGCCCCCTCGGGCCAGCCGATCCGACAGGTCCAGGAGGTTGCCCTCCAAGTTCTGCCCGTACGACTGCCAGGTCTGGCCGTCCACCCCGGCGGCCGCGTCGCGTTTGACCGCGAGGTAGGCCTGCCGAAGACGTTCGACCGCGTCGATGTGATGCAGCAGGTTGTCGAACCTTGCATCGCGACGGTCCCTTGCCGTCTGTCGTATGCCGTCGAGCGCGGTTCCCACGTCATAGACCCGGCTGGTTCTCCGGGACATGCGCGCCGCAACAGCATTGCCCTTGGCCTGCCGCCTTCCCTCCACCACCTCCGCCGCCGCAGGACTTTCACCCACGGCCTTGTTCGGCAGTTTCTTCGGTACTACGCAGCAGTCCGACTTCCCGCGCCTGTTGCTCATCGTCGTGTGCCCTTGGGCTTCACGATGCGCTCTGCACTCGACGCTTCCCAGCGCGATGCAGAAGGACGCGGGACCTCCCGGTTTCCGTGCGAGATGTTTCCGCGCGTGCGCGAGGTCTCTGACCGCGCGGGGTCCGATGCCGCCTCGCCAAAGCGGCAGCATCGGTGTGGCCTTCGGCAAGCTCCTACTGCCTCGGCACCCCGGACCACCCGCAGCTCTCGCCACGGGGCATGTATTACGCGGCTCGATACCCGGCCCGCGCGTACCCCTGTCAACGCTTCGCCCACATCCTCACGAATGTGCACGCATGACTCGGGGCCGCCGTAGCTGGCTAAGCCTTCAACGTATGACTCTTTCATTCACAACATCTCGCCGGCTTTAACCGGCGCACAGGAGCCCTCGCAAGTCAGGAAAGCGCTAGACGCCCTGCACGAGACGGCGTCTCTGTTCGTAGACGATTCCTTGCTGCACAAGATTGCATTCAGCGGCGACCGCACTCAATACCTGACCGAGTTCCGACGGGCCATCGACGCCCTGATACCGTACACGCACGTTTTCTCGCAGCAGTTTGACCCCGGCGTTATCCACCAGCAAATTGTGCAGCACCTTTCTGCTGCAGTCCTCGATTCCGATCTCGCCGCGCTCTGCGTGCGTGCTTCGCAGGAAGGTAGCGCTAGGTTTGAGCATCGACTCCCTCCCGGCTTCCGCGACAGTAACAAGGGCGAGAACCGCTTCGGTGATCTCATCATCTGGTTTGAGATACTAGAAAAATCAACGTCGAGCGCGACCGATTTTCCCAACGTCCTTTTCATCACCAACGACGAGAAGTCGGACTGGGTGTACACGCCGAAGATGCGTACAGAGATCGTAGGCAGCGCACGAAAGTCTGTGGGGAACACCAACCCAGAGATCAAGTTGGCGGATCCTAGGCTCGTCTCCGAGTTTCAACGTCGAACCGGTCACGCAAGCTTTGTCATTTGTAGCCTTGCGACCCTAGTCGAAGGGCTTTCCAAGGTCAGTGCGATGCAATTCGCCCAACTTGCAGCCGCGATTCAAATCGATACGGAAGAGCCGGCCCAGACCTTTGGTGCAGACGGTGCAGCTTCAGAGGAAAGCCCACCCGACCGCGCCCCCACCCCCACTGAACCGCCCACGGCCACTGTTGAGGCATTGCCACCCAGGGAAGAGCCTGGCACCGAGACGCCGGAGCCACCTCAGCCCATTCAACCCCTGGAACCTGCCGCGCTGTCCCTTCACTACGACCAAAACGCCACTGAAGATAGTGAGTACCAAGCCGACGCGCCCTCGGACATCAACGCAATCATCCGTGCCCTCAAATCGCTGAACTGGTATACACAGAACCCGGCAATTGTGAGGATCAGCGCTATTCGCAATGAAGACTTCACGCCTTCATCCTGGTTCGTCCTCGGCAGAAACATCTATCAGGCAGCTTGCGGCAATTCGCAGAAGGCCATGGAGTTTATGGCTGGCCTGGAGTCTCAGTTAGGCGTCGTTAGGAAATAACTTGTTCAGTTTCCTCGAGTCGGTTAGGCTTGCGGTCCATGCAAGCCGATTCGCCGATTGGGCAGCGCTGGGCACTGATGCGAGATCGCCTCGACGAGCGGCAGCGCCGGGCGCTGGCCGCCGCCGAAGCCAAGGTGATTGGGCGCGGAGGCACTTCGCAGGTTGCGGCGGCCACCGGCCTGGCTCGCGGCACGATCGCCGCGGGCATGCTGGAGTTGGAGGGCACGGACAACGAGTTCATGGCTGGCGCGCAGTTGGCGCCCCCTTCGGCGACGCGGCGCCCCGGCGGCGGGCGCAAGCCGCTGACGCACAAGGATCCGACGCTCGTGGCGGACCTGCTCGCACTTGTCGAGCCGACCACGCGCGGCGATCCCGAGTCGCCATTGCGCTGGAGCTGCAAGAGCCTTCGCGTGTTGGCCGAGCAACTCCAGCAGCAGGGTCACGCTGTCAGTCATGTGGTGGTGGGCCAACTGCTGAAGGCCCAGGGCTTCAGCCTGCAGGGCAACGCCAAGGTGATCGAGGGCAACCAGAGCCCCGACCGCAATGCACAGTTCGAGCACATCAACGCGACTGTCAGCGCCGCGCTTGCGCGCGGGCAGCCCGTCATCTCGGTGGACACCAAGAAGAAGGAACTGGTCGGCCAGTTCAGGAACGGCGGCAAGGAGTGGAGCCCCGTGGGCGAGCCGGCGCAGGTGAAGGTGCACGACTTCGTGGACCCGGAACTCGGCCGAGCCAGCCCCTACGGGGTCTACGACATCGGAGCCGACCAAGGCTGGGTGAGCGTTGGAACGGATCACGACACCGCCACGTTTGCGGTGCAAACTATCCGGCGCTGGTGGTACGCGATGGGCAAGCCGCGCTACCCCAAGGCGCGCGAGCTCACGATCACCGCCGACGGCGGCGGCAGCAACGGCCACCGGGTGCGGCTGTGGAAACTCGAACTGGGCCGCTTCGCCCAAGAGGCTGGGCTGAACATCCGCGTGTGCCACTTCCCGCCTGGCACGAGCAAGTGGAACAAGATCGAGCACCGCATGTTCTCCTTCATCACGATGAACTGGCGGGCGCAGCCCTTGGTCAGCCACGAAGTGATCGTCAATCTCATTGCCGGCACCAAGACCAGAAGCGGGCTCACCGTGCATGCCGAACTGGACACCAACTCGTATCCGAAGGGTGTCGTCGTCACCGATGCAGCCTTGGCCACCATTCGCATCGAACCGAACAAGTTCCACGGCGATTGGAACTACTGCATCCGCTCAGGGTAGATCAATCAAGTTATTTCTGAACGACGCCTAAGCACAGTTTCCACCACCAACAGCGCAGCATCTTCTCGCCGGTATGCTTTTCGAAATCTACTTTGACTCGCACGGTCGATTTCGCGACATGCTGAAATTTTCCTATGCGGACAAGCCATTGGCACTGGCGGCGGAACCGGTCTATGACGATGCCCGAAATTTCATTCGCTTCCAATTGAATAGATACCGCGCACGGCTCAAGTTCTTGCCCGGTTCCCGGGAGCCCTTAATCGTTCGCATACAGTCAGTGCCAATTGATCAACATGATGAGGGCACTTTCCCAGAACCAGTCAATAGGCTGGAGTCTGTCACGCTGGATGATGTCGAGTTGATGTGCGACCGCGACGAACCGACCACGCGCTCACCGTTCCAAACATCGTCTTCGTCCCTCCTAAGCCAAGGAAGCATCAAAGCCCAGATCTCGCGAGAACTGGCCATTCCAAAATGGGCCCTCAACTGTCGGTTCGAGCCATCACTTCCGGCCGGTGTCAAACTAATCTTGCCGGATGGGCGGGATTTTGACCCGAGGCGGGCGCTTGATGTGCCGGGCCAGCACACCTAAGCGCGGCTTCTGGCTGATAGCTTTAGCTCATCTTTGACGATCTGCTATCGAATTGCTGCGCACGCGCCTGCCATGACCGTGACCAGCCAGAGTCCGGATGCGCACTGTCCAGCATCAAACCCCATCAATCAAGGCAAGCTGCCTCTGTAACGAGGGGCCTGAATGCTCCAGGTCTTGCACAGTCATCAACGCTGCAGCCCGCACCCCCAGCAGTCGTATCCGCCCCTGCATCTCGATCCGTTTGAGGCACTGCCCGGCTGCACGGCGAATCCCTTGTGCTTCGTCGGTCGGCACGTCCAGGGACAGATCCCGGGTGACGGTGCGGAAGTCCTCGAAGCGCAGCTTGATGCCGATGGTGCGGCTGACCAAGCCCTTGCGCTGCAGATCCCCGGCCAGGCGCTGGCAGAGTTCGGTGAACACCGCCGAGAGGGCTGCGCGGTCATGGCGAGGATGCAGATCGCGCTCGAAGGTGGTCTCGCGGCTGACGGACTTGGGCTCGCGCACGGTGACGACCGGACGGTCGTCGATGCCTTGCGCCACATCCTGCAACCACGCGGCATAGGTGGCACCGAAGTGCTGCTGCAACACAGCGGCATCGGCCCCTGCCAGATCGGCAAGGGTGTGGACGCCGAGGTCCTTGAGCTTGAGCGTGGCCTTGGGGCCGATACCGCCCACCTTGCTGGCGGCCAGCGGACCGATACGGCTGGGAACATCCTCCTGGCTCAGGATGGTGATGCCGTCGGGCTTGTCGAGTTCCGAGGCCATCTTCGACAGCAGCTTGTTGGGGGTGATGCCGATGGAGCAGGAAAGACCTGTGGCGGCGTGCACGGCCTGCTTGATGCGCACGGCCAGGGTGTGGGATTCGCCCGGCAGATCGGTGAGGTCGATGTAGATCTCGTCGATGCCGCGGTCTTCGATCTGCGGCGCGATCCGGGCCACCGCCGCCTTGAACAGGGCGGAGTGGTGGCGGTAGGCCTCGAAGTTGGCCGGCAGCAGGATGGCGTCCGGGGCGAGCTGAGCCGCTTTCATCATGCCCATGCCGGAGAACACCCCGAAGGCTCGGGCTTCGTAGGTGGAGGTGGTCACCACACCTCGGCCGACGTACTGGCGCAGCCGGGCAAAGCGGTGGCTGCCGTCAGGCTGGAGGGTGGGATGCCAGTCATGGCGGCCACCCACCACCACGGGCAGGCCGCGCAGTTCGGGATAGCGCAGCAACTCCACCGAGGCGAAGAAAGCGTCCATGTCCAGGTGGGCGATGCGGCGGGGGTTCATGATGGTGGAATCCTTCGCCCAGGACGAAATGAGCCCCAGCGCAACGCGACGATGGATACGGTCCATGCGCGATGGTCCGGGGGACGCTGCGGCCACGCGCGATCAGGACTGCAGGGAATTGTTGCATGAAGCGCGAGTGGTCGATGCGGCCCTCAGGCGGCCGCTCGCAGCACCTCCTTGCTTGTGTTGGTGGACTGGCCCTTGGCGTCGTAGCCGGCCAGCTTGCGCGGGCCGTGGAACACGCCCAGCGTGTTGTCCACATAGCGATGCACCCGAACTCGGGTGCGTACGTAGTGGTAGCGCATCTCGTCGGCCGGCAGTTGCAGGCTCATGCCCTCGAAGCTCACGCAGTGGTCGTTGCCCACCGTGCGCTCGTGCTGCTCGCACAGGATGTCGGGCAGACTGCCGCTGAGGAAGGGCACGTAGGCCGTTCCTGGCCGCGTGCTGGCCACGCCGAACTCCCGGTTGTGGCTGTCGCGGTAGACCTGCTCCAGAGACCGGTTGGCGCTGCCCATGTCGGTGATCCCCGCGCGGGCCAGCTCCTGCGGCAGCCGGCCCTGATGCGTCTGGAACGCCCGCTCGCTGCGGCCCCGCGCCTCGGGCGAGTACGCGGCAATGTGCTCGATGCCCAACTGCTTGAGCGCGCGGCCCACCTCGGTGAACTGCTGCTTGTCGACCTTGCCGCCGGCCTGCGGGGTCAGGAAGTCGTGGCTGCCCCGGTCGCTGTACAGGCTGGCGAACAGGCCGTAGCGTGCGATGGTCTGGCCCAGCCCGTGAAAGCTCGACGCCGTGCCCTCCGGTCGCAGAAGAACATGCTCGTGTGCTCGCCTGTGGCGTCGTCCATCGTGACCACCAGGCCCCACACCGCATCAGGGACCCAGCGGTGGGTGCTGGCATCCTGGTGCACCACCATCCCGGGCAGCGGCGCGCGTTCGCGCTTGATGCGGTGCTTGCCCC
The DNA here is from genome assembly GCF_900089495.1 of Thiomonas sp. X19. Classification (NCBI taxonomy): domain Bacteria; kingdom Pseudomonadati; phylum Pseudomonadota; class Betaproteobacteria; order Burkholderiales; genus Thiomonas; species Thiomonas sp. X19. The sequence goes on from NZ_LT605203.1 coordinate 2,327,688, forward strand.
GGCGCTTGGCCGTTCGGGCCAGGCCCGCCCCTTGCAGCACGGTCTTGAGCCAGCTGTAGCTGCGCGTGCCCTTGAACTCGCTGCGGTACTTGCTGTGAAAGTGCGCCACGTTCCAGCCGGTAAAGCCGCTCTTGTAGGTCTGCACAACACGGTCAATCTCCGCCGCGCCGGCCCGGCGCTTGGAGACCTGGCTCAGCCGCTTGTCGAGCAGGCCCCCCAGCCCGTCGGCCTTGTAGCGCTCGACGTGGCGGCGAAAGCTGCGCTCGCATTGCCCCAGCAGCATCGCCGCCTCGGCCTGCGTCAGCCGCCCGCCCGCCCAGCCCTGGTCTGCCTCTTCGCATCTCATCTTCCGGTTCTCCTGCATGTAGCGGGTCCGGCTCATGGGAGCGTGCATCGCTCCTCCATAAACCGGACAGACTACTTGCTACGAACCGGACAACTCATTTGCTCCCGACATCCCCTGATCTTGATCTTGCTAAATGGCGGGGTCACCGATAGGCTGAGAGCAAACCATCCCATTCATCGACACAACAGCGAGCCCATGCCCACCTACGCCGAATTGCAAGCCCAGATTGCCGCCCTCATCACGCAGGCCGAGGCTGCCCGTCGCAGTGAACTCGCCCGTGTGGTGGCAGAGATCAAGCAGCAGATGGCCGACTACGGCATCACGATGGAGGACTTGGGCGGTCAGCGCGCCAGCTTTCGCAAGGGCAGACCCGCGCCCGTGAAATTTCGTCACCCGGCCACCGGCCAGACCTGGAGCGGGCGTGGCAAGCATCCGCGCTGGCTGGCGGCGGAGATCGCTGCGGGCAAAGAGATCACGGTGTTTGCGACTGCTTGATTAGGCTGGCTGATCAACCCTGCCCTGCTCCGCGACCTACGCAACAATTCGGACATTCCACACGCAAGAGCCAACCCATGCCCAAAGCAGCAGCAGCCCCAAAAACCGCCAAGCCCGCGAACTCGGCTTTCCTCAAGCCTTGAACCGCCTACATGGTCCGCCCAAGGAGAGCAAGTTTTAGCGTTGTGAGAGTTTGAAAGGTTTGCTGCCTTACATCCGGGCTGTTTGTGCAGTTGGTGCTGCTGCCCATGATGGCGATACGCGGTCGGAATTCCTATCTCCGGGTTGTACTTGGGGTACGGGCGGTTCATCGGGATGTTTCCAACCTGGTTTGACCCTCATTCCATCATCACGCCTCTTGCAGGCTCTCCTTCAAAACGGGATCACTCGGTCACGGTCGGGATGTTGTTCAACGCATGCTGATCAGGCGCTCACCGGCTCCAGCGGATTCCACTTGACCCGGTCAAAGCCTGAGCCTTTGGCCAGGACTGCCCACACTGTGCGCGCCATCTTGTTGGCCAGAGCCACCACGACCACGTTGTAGTGGCGCCGCTCCAGCAGCCGAGGGATCCAACCTGACGTCGCTGCCCTGGCGATCACAGCTCTGGCCCCCGCAATCAGCAGGGTACGCAAATAGGTATCGCCACGCTTGGAGATGCCCAACTGCTGCGTCTTTCCCCCGGTACCGACCTGCCGTGGCGTCAACCCAACCCAAGACGCAAACTGGCGACCAGATTTGAAGGTCGAGAAATCTCCGACGGCCGCCACCAGCGCTGAGGCTGTCAACTCCCCAACGCCGGGAATTTGCTGGATCGCCTGCATCTGCCGATCTTCCCGGATCATGGCGCGCAGCCGCTGACCAAGGTGATCGATGTCATCTTGCAAGGTTTCAATGCGCCTGAGTTGTTCCTGTACGCTGAGCACCAGATCTGCGCGTAGCAGATCATCCTCCTGTGCCTTGGCCAGCTCGCCCTGGATCGTTGTGAGCAGTTGGTTGTGACCCACTGGCAGAGCGATGCCGAACTCGGCCAAGATGCCGCGCAGCGCATTGGTTTGCATGATGCGTATCTTCATGAGCTGGCGGCGCATGCCGTGCAAGGCCATGCAGGCTTGTTGCCGCTCCGTCTTGACGGGTACGGGCTTGATATGGGGCTGCTGGGCTGCGACCCAAATCGCCTGCGCATCCATGGCGTCGGTCTTGTCACGCAGCAAGAACGCCTTGACATGCTGGGCCGGCAGTAGCTTGACCTCATGCCCAAAGGAGTTGATCACCCGCGCCCAGTAGTGTGATGTGCCACAAGCCTCCATCGCCACCAGGCTGCGCTGGCATTTGGCGAAGAATTCGGTGAGCTTGGCGCGCTTGATCTGGCGGCGCTGAATCTCGCCAGTCTCCGCGTCAACGATGTGCAACTGGAACACGGACTTGGCCAAATCCAGACCAATGACTGGCAGATTTGCAGTAGATTGCATGGCGGGGCCTCCAGGTTGAGGTGGTTGCTAGAGCTTCCACTTTGGCACTCTGATGCCGTTTCTGCGAGGCCCCCACTGGGTGGATGGTCTCACTTCAGCGGCGGCGCTGTAGGTGGGCGGACCATGCCATCTCCGGGTTTTGAGGAGGCTCCAACCTTTGAGAAGATGGAGCCATGAACAAGACGAACAAGTTTTCCCCCGAAGTGCGCGAGCGCGCGGTACGCATGGTCCAGGAGCACCGAGGCGAGTACCCCTCGCTGTGGGCCGCAGTCGAATCCATGGCCCCCAAGATTGGCTGCGTGCCACAGACGCTGCTCGAATGGGTCAAGCGCGAGGAAGTCGATACAGGCCAGCGCGACGGCCTGACGAGCAGCGAGCGTGAACGCCTCAAACAACTCGAGCGCGAGAACAAGGAATTGCGCCGGGCCAATGACATCCTCAAAGCGGCGAGTGCTTTTTTCGCCCAGGCGGAGCTCGACCGCCGTTTGAAGGGCTGAAGCGATTCATCGACCAGCACCGCCCCATGCACGGGGTCGAGCCCATCTGCAAAGTGCTGCAGATGGCCCCGTCGTGTGACTGGCGCCATGCCGCCCGCCAGCGCAACCCCGAGTTGCGCAGCGCCCGTGCTCAGCGCGACGATGCGCTGGCTGCCGACATCCAGCGTGTGTGGCACGCCAACTGTTAGGTGTATGGAGCTGACAAGGTTTGGTTGCAGATGAACCGCGAGGGCAATCGGGTGGCGCGCTGCACGGTCGAGCGGCTGATGAAACGCCTGGGGCTGCAGGGTGCCCGGCGGGGCAAGAAGGTGCGAACCACGGTACCCGACACTTGCGCGCCATGTCCACAGGACCACGTCAACCGGGTGTTCAAAGCCGAGCGGCCCAACCAGCTCTGGGTGTCGGACTTCACCTATGTGAGCACCTGGCAAGGCTGGCTGTACGTGGCCTTCGTCATCGACGTGTTTGCCCGACGCATCGTTGGCTGGCGGGTGAGCACATCCATGCAGACCGATTTCGTGATGGACGCGCTGGAGCAGGCTTTGTACGCGCGTCGGCCCGCTGCCAATGCCTTGGTCCACCATTCGGACAGAGGAGTGCAATACGTCAGCGTCAAGTACACCGAACGCTTGGCGCAGGCAGGCATCCAGCCCTCAGTGGGCAGCAAAGGAGACTCCTATGACAACGCCCTGGCCGAGACCATCAACGGGCTGTACAAGGCCGAATTGATTCACCGCCGCGGACCCTGGAAAACCAGGCAAGCCGTAGAACTTGCCACCCTGCAATGGGTGCACTGGTTCAACCACACCCGACTGCTCAAACCAATTGGGGGTATCCCTCCGGCAGAAGCTGAGGCAAACTACTGGCGGCAACAAGCCAGTCACCACGCCATTCCGGCATGACTTAAACCAACCAGCCTCCACGAAACCCGGGGCGGTTCACCTTTGACCCCAAGTCCTGAACTGGCGGAAATCGTCGGCGCAGCCCCCTTGCCGCGCACCGAAGTCATCAAAAAGACCTGGGAGCACATCAAGAAGCATGACCTGCAAGACCCGGCCAACAAACGCATGGTCAATGCCGACGCCAAGCTGAGGCCCATCTTCGGCAAGCCCCAGGTGAGCATGTTTGAGATGACCAAGCTGCTCAACGCGCATCTGAGATAACCGACCGGCGAGGGCCTGACTTCGTGCGATATGGCCGTTTGACGCAAAAGGTCTCTTTTTTCAGCCACGCATAACCCTTCGGTCAACACGAACCGCCTGTAAGCTGCGTTTGCAGGTTCCCTCCGCGGCTGGTGATCTCAATCGTTGGCGTCTCAGGAGACAAATATGTCTGTCCCAAGTAGCCACATCCGCTGTCATGGATGCGAATATCAAGGAGTCATGCAGCATCGACCCGTAACGCTGAGATACTTGCTCCCTGACGGCGACACGGTCGACACTGGTCGAGAGTTTGGATGGTGCAGAAACTGCGAAGGAATACGTGACGTCGAGGGAACACTCGATGTCAACGCAATCAGGAGCGAGCTTGAAACACGGAAGCCAAAGCGCCAGCCGATCTCGGGGCTCTTCAAGAATGCCATCGATCGCGCTCTGGGTGGCAAATCGAACGACGCTCAAATCCAGTTGCAAGAGCTTGCTAACTTACTTCGCCTAGCAGAACTGAGGCGTTCGTCGGCCCGATGCCTCAGTTGTGGAAAGGAAGATGTCTCCTACATTGCCTTCGACGAACAAGGAACCTCGTCGAACTTCGTTCATTCATGTGGGGGTCGGCTTTACCGGGTTCCGTCAGATCCGGATGCTCCGCGCTTCTTTTACCGGCCTGAAATTTTTCGCCTTGACGTTGAGGGCCACCGGCTCGCCAAGGACGAAAGCTGAAAACCAGCCCAGCGACTCGTATCAGAGAAGCAGAAATGACAGATCGCGTGTTTGAGCACATCAGAGTTGGATGGGTTATGCCCAACCAAGCGCCTTCGCCGACCAACCCCTCTGCTTCACTACGGCGGGCTGGCGGTCGAGGTTGGACATTGGGCATCACAAAACTTCGGGGAATACTGATGGGGTGGTTCGGAAAAAAGAAAGTGCCATACCAAGGCGTCGTGATTGAGGCTCTGAACAAAGCTATGGCGATCAGGCTCAAGGCTGAAAAGGCATTCGAGAAATGTTCGGTTAATAACCTTGAGGCAGTTATCGCAATGTTCTGGATAGTCGAACGTTCATTGCAAGGCCTGCCGAGACCAAAGTTGGAGAAAACTGGCTCCCACCTCATGGATGAACTACTTGCTTGGCTCAGCGATGACTATTCCCACGATGAAATCTCCCGATTGGTTATCCCAGCTTTCGACAAGCGCTTGAATGAGTATTCCGGATTATTTGTAATTCGAGCTGGTGAAGAGCCACAAGCGCCGCTACTCCGTACCTTCAAGCAAATAGTAGAAAACGTATTTGGTGAGGACGAGGCACCCATTGCCCAGATTGTGGCTGCACTCCTCATGTGGTGGCAGCCAATTTCAGAGGAGGGTGCGCGAATCACCGCACTTGATAAAATGGATGAGATTGCTTGGTGAGTCGGCAGCCTAACCGCGCAGCGCCGGTGACTTCTACGTGACACAAACCATATTAAATTCAACAAACAGAAAGGAAACCCATGAAGGGGATTTATTTGCTTACAGTATTTTTAGTTTCAATGCTTTCCGGCTGTGCTTCTGGGCCAGTTGCGATGGGCGGCGATACATACATGATGACGGACACAGGTGCGTGGTCCTGGAGTTCTGGTGCCGGGCTAAAGGCAGGACTCTATAAGAATGCCGATAAGTTCTGCGCAGATAAAAGCGAAGTTATGCTCCCCCTGCGTTCTCGCCAAAAGGATGCCAGTTTTAGTAATTTTGGCAATGCTGAACTGCAATTTAAGTGTTTACCTAAAGGCGACCCAGAGCTGGCACGTAATCCAGATGGATTGCCTTTTTCCCCCAATGTCACCGTCGAAGTCAAGAATAAATGAGGCGGGTTCAAAGTTGAAGAGCATCCCAAACCACCGTTTTCGAAAACACTTGAAACGAGAGAGCGCACTAGGGAAACGCTGATTTAATCAGAATGACGCCTACGCTAGAACAGTGATGCACTGACGAATCAATGGTATACCGTTGACCGAAAGCTGGCCAATCGAATAAATCAGCGCTTCCCTAGGCCGCAAATCAAGGGCTTGGCGTTCTCGGTTTCCTCACTTGATTGATGGTGGGCGCAAAAGATCTTGTTTTTTGGTTCTGCTCCACCAGGCATGTGGATTGGGTGATATGGGCGACGGGGCTCATTGGTTTGTATGGCCCGTTTCACGCGAGTCTCTTCCCTGCAGCGTACCTGCACACCCAGTTCACTGTTGTGGTTATCGCGTCAGATAACCTGTGATGTCGGGTTTATCAGACGATCTATATTACGTCAGGCATCAAGGGTGACTCTATGCATGGCAAATGTCTCTGCGGGCAAGTTGAGTTTGAAATTGTCGGCGCTATTCCGAAGCTCTACCAATGTCATTGCTCACTTTGTCGAAAGCTGGGCGGTTCCTCATCGAATACTGCGACTATTGTTGGTATTGAGCATTTCCGGTGGTTTGCCGGTCAGGAATACATTTCCACCTGGGTTAAGGACACGGGGTTTCGTTCTGACTTCTGCTCAAAATGCGGCTCTCCCGTACCCAACCCTCTCAGAAGCGCGCCATATTATTGGGTGCCTGTCGGCTTGCTTGATGAAGAGGGCCAACTGGCAATCGCCGCTCATCTGTTCGTTGGCTCCAAAGCTTCGTGGGACGTGATTGCATCACCGGGGAAACAGTTTGAAACCATGCCGGAATTGTCCGAGTTCGTTGAGTTTCTACACTCGGACACTCATGCCTAGCATGGCGTTCAAGCGGGGCGCGCCAAAAGCGGGGCGCCCCTCAACTTGACGTTGGGCCGCAACGGTGACGCTGTTGCCAATTTCGCTCATGCAATAGATCAAGCGATCATGGCGCGAGACCAAGGATTGGAAGAACTTATCTATGACGAACTCCGGGCGACGCCATGCATCACGGACAAGGCGATGTTCGGCGGCTGGGCATGGCTACTCTGCGGAAACCTGCTTTGCGGAGCACGCGATGACGGAATGCTCGTCCGGTTGGGCAAAGGCAACGACGCCTGGGCGCTCGCAGTCACCGGCATTGAGCCCATGCTTTCTCGCGGCAAACACATGCACGGTTGGGTTCGCGCCGGTGCGAGCGTGTACGGTGATGACGACATGCGTTGCCAGCTCATCGCCGCGGCGCTTCAATTTGTTGGCTCGCTGCCAAAGAAGTAGCACTCATCTCCCATGCGCGCAGTGTCTATGACGTCGCAGCCAAACCACTCCACCGAGCGGACATGCTCCAACGGGCTTCGCCAGCCTCTGCATGTCGGCCGCCTAGGGGCCATCTCGGCCTACCGCATCAATGCCGCCACCGGTGCGCTCACACCCGTGCCGGGAAGTCCGTTCACGTTTGGAACCAAGCCCGATTCCATCACGATTGTGCAACCGCAGTAGGCGGCGAACCCGTGTTTGCAAGAAAACAAACTGCACACATCCCATGCCCGCCTTGCGGATGACCATCCCTTTCCTCGTAGCCTTCGCCATGCATCTGCGTTCATCTTTGATCCTTGCCGCCAGCGCCACACTGGCCCTTTCCATGACGGCCTGCGGCAGCTTGCATGGTGTGGGCAGCGGGAGTACGGTGTCCAGAGGGCCGCAATTCGCCGACGTGGCGAATGGGCCTGCGGTGATCACCCCCGCTTTTGTCACCGCAAAGTCAGGCGCAAACAAGCGCTTTGCGACGGATGGCTCCTCAAGTTACGCCATCGACAGCGCCGGCCGCCTCTGGGCCTGGGGAGACAACAAGGTCGGTGAACTGGGGGATGGGTCGACCACGAATCGTTCAACCCCGGTGCAGGTCCGGTTCCCTGCTGGCTTGGGGGATGCTTCGATCATCAGCGTGGCTGTCAACGGCTACCACTCCGCCTACGCGCTCGACAGCGCTGGCCATCTCTGGGCCTGGGGAGACAATGCGCACGCCCAATTGGGTCTCGGCCATGGGGACCTCGCGAATCGCTCTACCCCGACGCAGGTGCGTTTCCCCGCCACCTTGGGGGCCGCTTCGATCGTCAGCGTGGCGACCGTCCATAACGACTTCGGACCCGTTTACGCCATCGACAGCGCCGGCCATCTCTGGACCTGGGGAGGCAACGGGTACGCCCAACTGGCCTATGGGCCGACCAAGGGTCGTTCCACCCCGGCGCGCGTCCCGTTTCCAAGGACCCTGGGGAATGCGTCGATCGTCCGCGTCGAGGTCGATGACGACGACAACGGCTTCCTCTCCATCTACGCCCTCGACAGCGCCGGCCATCTCTGGGCCTGGGGAGACAACGAGGCCGGACAACTGGGCAATGGATCGAAGAGTGGCTCCTTAACCCCGGCTCAGGTCCAGTTCCCCGCCGCATTGGGGTCCGCCTCGATCGTCAGCATGGCAACTGGGAGCGCCGGCAACGGATACGTCTACGCCCTCGACAGCGCCGGCCATCTCTGGGCCTGGGGACACAACGGATACGGCCAACTAGGGCTGGGGTCGACGACGCGTCAATCCACTCCGGTCCGGATTGAGTTCCCCGCGCCTTGGTGGCGGCGGCCGCCCTCGATTGTTCGCGTGGCGGCCACCCGCAACAGCGACGGCGCCGCCTATGCCATCGACAGCGCCGGCCATCTCTGGGCCTGGGGTGGGAACAGGTACGGTCAACTGGGCAATGGGTCGCTCAAGGAGTGCTCCACCCCGGTGCGAGTCCAGTTCCCGTCCGCCTTGGGTGGGGCTTCGATCATCCGTATGGAAGCTGATGGCTACTCCGCTTACGCCATCGACAGCGCTGGACGACTCTGGGCCTGGGGAAACAACAGGTACGGTCAACTGGGCAATGGGTCGCTCGCGAATAGCTTCAATCCACCGGCGCTGGTCCCATTCCCCGTTGCTCGGGGGCCCGCTTCGATCGTCAGCGTGGTCGCCGCGAGCAACAAAAACGTCGATTCCCCTCTCACTCCCGTTTACATCCGCGACAACGCCGGCTCCGCTTCCGCTTACGCCCTCGACAACGGCGGCCATCTCTGGGTCTGGGGATACAACCGGCACGGTCAACTCGGCAATGGGTCGAGTGAGATCGTCGCAACCCCGGTGCTGGTGCCGTTTCAGCAAGGCTTACCGGATCAGGCGCAGGCTCTCATGCTCAAGAAAGGACACTCCACGCTTGAGTTCTCGCCCTCGAAACCTCAATTCGCCTATGTGGCGAACGGCGACGGCATCTCGGCTTACCGCATCAATCCCAACACCGGGGCACTCACCGAAGTCCCTGGCAGTCCGTTTGCGGATCACGGCGGCCCCCAATTTCTCACGGCCAACCCAGCAGGCACCTTTGCCTATGTCGCGAACACTAGCGGCGGCACCGTCTCGGCCTACCGCATCAACGCCGCCACCGGGGCATTGACCGAAATCCCTGGCAGTCCGTTCAAAGCGGGAAACCAGCCCTACGTCGTCAGGGTGAGCGCAGACGGCACGATGGTCGATGTCGCAAACTGGATGAGCAACGGCTTCCGGCCCTATCGCATCGATCCCTCCACCGAAGCACTCACCCCCGCGGACGACGATTGGGATTCCGTTCGCCAACTTAACGCCTATCTTCCCGCCCCAAATGCGACGGTCAGTCCCGCAGGCCCGTTCGCCTATTGGTTGGTCAACGACGGGATCGCGGTGTTCCGCATCGATGCCGCAAATGGGTCTCACCATGAAATCCGAGAGCGCGATGTCGCAAATCCGGATGCCAAATCCATCACGATCAACCCCGAAGGCACATTGGCCTATGTGACGGAACAGCATCTCGACGACACCGGCGATGTCTTGGCCTACCGCCTCAACGCCACCACCGGCGCGCTCACCCCAGTCCCGGGTAATCCGGTCGCGACGGGACTTCACAACCCCCACTCCGTAGCTGTCAACCCCGCAGGTACCTTCGCCTATGTGGCGAACCTGGGCTACGGATTCACCAAAGGCACCATCTCGGCCTACCGCATCAACGCCATCACCGGGGCATTGATCGAAGTCCCTGGCAGTCCGTTCGCGACGGGAACTCGTCCCGCATTCGTCACGGTCGTGCAGCCTTGATGGTTGCGTCCGAAGCGCGCTACCCCCACGAGAGTTCAACATGAAACACATGCGACAAAGCCCACGCACGCCTGTCAGGCTCATTCTCGGCTTGATGGCGATCTTATCGATGACGGCGTGCTCCACGCTCGGGGGGATGCAATCAGCGGCACCAAGACCGCAGTACCTCTACGCCGCAAACGCCGGTGACAGGACCGTTTCGGCCTACCGCATCAACGCCACCACCGGCGCGCTCACGCAAGTCCCAGGAAGCCCGTTTGCCGCAGGAATGGCCGACTCGATCACGGTCAACCCCGCAGGCACTTTCGCCTATGTGCTGGACTATTTCGGAGGTAGCATCTCGGCCTACCGCATCCATGCCTTCACCGGTGCGCTCACCCCCATTCCGGGCAGTCCGTTTGGCACGGGCTATCAAGGAAGCCGTATCGCGATCAACCCCGCAGGCACCTTTGCCTATGTGGCGAGCGGATACAGCAACACCGTGTCGGCCTACCGCATCCAGGCCTCCACCGGTGCGCTCACCCCCATTCCGGGCAGTCCGTTCCCCGCAAAACCGGGAGCTTCGTCAGTCACGATCGACCCCGCAGGCTCCTTCGCCTACGTCGTGGATGGCAACATCGGCATGATCTCGGTTTTCAGCATTGACGCCGCCACTGGCGCGCTTTCCCCCGTCCAGGGCAGCCCATTTGCCACTGGAAACGCTGCCGCCTCCGTCACAATCAATTCCCAAGGCACCTACGCCTACATGGCGGGCCGCAACGGCATCTCGGTCTATCACATCAATGCCGCCACCGGCGCACTCACCCCGGTTGCAGGCAGTCCGTTCGCAGCGGCCGACGATGGCCCCGAATCCGTGGTTGTCAACCCCGCTGGCACCTTCGCCTATGTGACGGACAACAGCGCGATTTCAGCCTACCGCATCCATACCACCTCCGGCGCCCTCACCCCGGTTGTGGGCAGTCTGCCCGCTTACCTCGCTTCCGTGGTTATCAACCCCGCAGGCACCTTCGTTTATCAGGGGACTGGTGGCGGGAGAGCCGTCTCGGCTTTCAGGGTCAATCCCACCACCGGCACACTGACCCCTGTGCCGGGCAGTCCGTTCGCGGCGGGAGCGAACCCGGCACATCTTGCGATCGCGCAACCTTGACCTCTGACCGCCCGGGATTCAGAGGGGGCCGGAGACATCAATCCATGCGAAACATACTGATCAGTCACGTTGCCGCAGCAGGGCTTTTGCTGTGCTCTGGTGCGGCGCTGGCCCATACAGGGGCCAACTCTGCCAACCACCCCTCGCGCCGGGGCGTACCGAATGCTTCAATCACACCGCTGCAGCGTGCCCAAGCCAATACAGCGGCGCTGCACGGCATCCCCGTGACCGAATTGGCTCCAAATGCGCCGCAGCGCTACACCATCCAGCGTGGAGACACGCTCTGGCGCATTGCTGGCCAATACCTGAAAAAACCCGGGCGCTGGCCCGCACTCTGGGGGATGAATCGGGCGCAGATTCCCAACCCGCATTGGATCTTGCCGGGCCAGGTGCTGGTGCTCACCAGCAAGAACGGGCGTTCCACGCTCAGACTCTTGCAATCGACGGCACCAAAACACCAATACCTCTACGCAGCAGACCCCGGTGACGGGTCTGTTTCGGCCTACCGCATCAACGCCACCACCGGTGGATTGACCGAAATCCCTGGCAGTCCGTTCAAAGCGGGAAACAACCCCATCTCCGTCACGACCAACCCTGCAGGCACCTTCGCCTATGTGGCCAATGTCGATGACAGCACCATTTCGGTCTATCGCATCCATGCGACCACCGGAGCGCTCACGCCCGTCCTTGGCAGTCCGTTCGTGGCGGGACGTTACCCCCAATCCGTCGCCGTCAACCCCGCAGGCACCTTCGCCTATGTGGCGAACTTTGGCGACGGTCCCAGCAAAGGCACCATCTCGGCCTACCAAATCAATGCCGCCACCGGGGCGCTCACCCCCGTCCAGGGCAGCCCGTTCGCGACGGGAAACGCGCTCGTCTCCGTCACAGTAGTGCAGCCATAATGCGGGTGGTAAATCACCGTTTTCGATAATTCGAAGGCAAGTACGCGCTGACCGTGTTTTGACCCATCGCCATCTTGACGCTCACTTCATCGCTTGACGCTCTGAGTTGCAGAGCATAAACTCTGCAACTCAGAGTAAATCAACTCAAGCTATGCAAGACGCCGAGGCTCGCCTCTTATCCATCCAGTCCATGCTCAGCCTTGGGCAGCGCAGTGTGCATCTGGAGCGTCACAGCCTGCTGATCTGGGGATTCACCGGAGGTCTACTCTGCGCCCTCACCGACCTGGTGGTGACGCCGCAGTGGGTCCCGAGCAGTAATCTGCGCGCCCTCGCGGTGCTGCTGTGGTTGTCGTTCTGGCTCGGCTCTGCCGCGCTGCTCGACCACGGCCTGACCCGGCGCGCCCGGCAGGTGCGCGATGAAACCGTGCCCTTCGCCCAGGCGCAAATCACGCGCGCCTGGTGGCTGCTGTTCGGCCTCGGCATACTGGGCACGGTGGCCACGTTTTTCTATGGCGGCGGGCAGATGATCTACGCCTTGTGGATTGTGCTGCTGGGCATGGGCGTGTATCTGTTCGGGCTGTTTTCCCGCGCCCTGATCGAGTGGATCGGCATGTCCACCATCCTGCTGGGCATCGCCGGGCTGGCTTTCGGTCTACCCATGCCCATCCTGCGCTGGCTGGCCGCGTGTTGCTTTGCCATCGGCCTGCCGCTCGCCGGCACACTCAGTCTGTCTACCGACGGCAGGGCGCTTGCCACGCGGCTGGCGGCTCTCGGCCTCTGGCTCGCTGCCGTGATCCTGCCGGCCTTGCTGATCGCAGCCATGCCGAGCCTGGGCGCAACGCCTGCCAACGCCCGGCCTGTGCCCATCGGCGCGTTTCATCCGCAGCCGGGGGCGCAGGTGCTGCTGCTTCCTGCCGGAACCGTTGCCCACATCCGACTCGATCTCGACAGCCCCTTGCTGGCCGCCAGCCCATCGGCTTCACTGCCCATCACCGTGGATCAACCCATCCTGCTGTCGACCCGCGATGGCCAGCCCGATGGCCGCTACCAGCTCTCCGGGCAGGGGTGGCATGGCCTCAGCGACGGGCTCCTGTTCCTGCGCATCGACAGCATCCGCGTTGCGCTCCAGGGCCAGAGCGCAGAGCTACAAGTGCATGCTGCCTTCCGCACCACCAACCCTGTTCTGAGTCTGCCATGAACACAACCTTGCCCCAATTCGACCCGCTACTACATCAGCCGCTGCGCACCCAGATCGCCGCCTATCTGGCGGCGCGCGGCGAGGCCACCTTCTCCGAACTCAAGCAGGCGCTGAAGGCGACCGACGGCAACCTCGATTCGCACATGACCAAGTTCACCGACGTGGGCTACGTCAAGGCGCGCAAACAGGAGGCGGCCACGGGGCGCGCGCAGACCGTTTTCAGCCTCACGCCCGCAGGGCGCAAGGCACTTGCGGCCTATATCGCGCAGTTGCACACGCTGATGACCTTGAGTGAAGCGGCCCCCGCCTTGCCCACCGCATCCCAGCGGGTCAGGCCTGCCTAAAACCTGCTGCTTGGAATCTGCTCATTTCCCTCGTTCTCCACCCACCATCCGCAAAGGATTCACCCATGAAACCAAGCCTCCACACCATCACCATCGCCGCTGCGGTCATGGCCGCCCTCTCCCTGTCCGGCTGCGCCGGTCTGGTGTTACCCGGTGCCGACACCATGGCCAAGCTGCCGGTCGTGCGCTTTGGCGAACAGGCGCCGACGCACAAGGAGTATGTGCTCTTCCTCCCGGCCAACACGCCACTGCCGGTGGACGCATCGGTCGAGGGTAGCCTGTTTGAGCAAGGCGCAAAAGCTCCCATGACCGTGACCCTGAAGAAGGGCGTCTACATCTACAAGCGCTGGATCAGCTTCGACGACAAAACTTGGACGCCGGGTCAGGACGTGGTTGCGGGTAAATTCCTCATCACCATCCCCGGCGAGAAAACCGGCTCCAACCCCGGCGTCATGAAAGCGGAGTTCAATCTCAAGTCAATGCAATAGGGTCCATTTCAGAAAACTGTTTGCCAAGTGCGTTGATGGATGAACTGTCGGACTGAAGCCATCAATATGTGGACAGTAGCGCCCAAAATGCCGTAAACCACCGTTTTCGAGAGCACTTGAAACGAGAGCGCACCAGGCCGCAAATCAACGGCTTGGCGTTCTCGGTTCCCTTGCTCGATTGATGGTGTACGCCCGGTGTCATGCCAGGTGAGTGTCGAGAAAATCCCGCCCCCTTCCACTCCAACCATGCTCCGCTCCGAACTGATCGACCGCCTGGCTGAGCGCCACCCGCACCTTGCGCGCAAGGATGCCGAAGAAAGCGTCGAGGTCATTCTGGAGGCCGTCATGCAGGCTGTGGCCGAGGGCAAGCGCGTGGAGATTCGCAACTTCGGAGCCTTCAGCGCTTCCGAGCGCCGGGCGCGTCAGGTGCGCAACCCGCGATCCGGCGAAACGTTCATGGCGCCGGCCACGCGGTCGCCAAGGTTCAGGGCCGGCAAGCCGCTCCAGGCGCTGGACCCGATGCAAGCCGGACCAGCGCTTGCCCTGGCCTCCATCGATTCACTGCCGCAACAATAACGAAGACGGGGCTGGTCGTTGCGATCCAGACGCCCGTCTTCGTCCACCCACAGCCCTTGCCTCCGTCGTTGCGGAAGTACAGTCTCGCCTCTCAATTCCCTGGATACGGCGGCAGAATCATCGTCCGGTTCACCAGCACGTTGAAGGTGTAGCCCGGCCGGATGTTCAGGGTGGGTTGCAGGTTCAGGTTCTTGTTCAGCAGATTCGTGCCGACGCTATCGATCTGCTGCGACAAGGCCCCCGCAGCCTGCTGGCTGGCGCTGGGCGTGTTGAAGGCGCCAGCGTTCTGCGGCTGGCTCAACTGCGCCCCCACTCCCAGCAGGCTCATCAGGATGGCGCTGCCGAAGATGCGCATGAAGTGGTTGTTGACCTCATCACCCAGGCCGCTCTCGCCCTGCCCATCCGCGCCGACCATGCCTTTCAGGTCGATCATCGACCCGTTGGGGAAGATCAGCCGGTTCCAGGCCACCAGCACGCGGCTCTGGCCGTAGGCCACGGAGTTGCTGTAGGCGCCGATGACCTGGGTGCCCTGCGGGATCAACACGATGCTGGGGTTCAGGCTGTCATAGACCGTCTGCCGCACCATGCCGGTGATGGTGCCGGGGAGGTCGCTGTCGATGCCGGTTTGCAGCACGGCCGGGATGACCGAGCCGGCGAACAGTTCGTGGTTCGAGGCTTTGGGCTGCACGACCGCAGCCAGGTAGCCGTTGCCGTCCTGGTGCTGCTGGACATCGAGGAAGCCCTGGTTGCCGGATGGCTGGTTTGCACCTGGTGCGCCGGGGAGTCCACCCAGGCCACCCAGGCCGCTGAGAGACGCCAGCAGCTTGCGCACATGGGGGTCGTTCGCGGCCTGCGGGTTCTGCGCCAGGGTCTCGGTGAGCCTCTTCTGCAAGGCCAGGATTCCGGTCGGGCTGGCTTGCTGCGCGAACTGACCGCCGCCCTGCGACGACTGCATGGATCCCGCGCTGGTCTTCGCCAGATGGGCGCTCTGCGAGGCCAGCACCAGGCCCTCAAGCCGTTTGTAGTGGTTGTCCACCAGCCACTGGTGATATTTCTCGGCAGGCGTCGGGCCTGGGGTCTGTCCAGCCTGCAGCGCCGCGCCCTGTGTCAACGCGGCACCGGCGCCACTCGCGGCATGGGGCGCCAACGATGCCGATGTGCCGCCGGGAACGGCCGGAACACCGCTGGCGTCACCGCCTGTACCACCATTCGCTGCCGTCGCGTGCACAATGAAGGCACGCTGCTGCGCCGCACTCGGCGCCGGGGCCTGCGTCATGCCCACCTGATCCGTGCTGCTGGCTGGCGCTCCTGCTGGAGCGGCAGCCTTGTTGCCCGACGTGGCGATGCCGACCAGGATCAAGACCGACAAGGCACTCAGTCCACCGAAGATCAGCGTCTTGCTTTTCTTCGACAGGCGTTTGCCCTGCTTCGGGTCGGCCTTGAGCTTCATGCCCTTGGCGTTCTTGCCCGCCTTGGCGACCTTGCCGGGGCCGATGACATCGGCAATGGGTGGCAAGGCTTGCGGCAAGGCTGCACCCTCGATGGCGCCTACGGGTTGGATTGCTTCACTCATGTCTATGCCCCTGTGTTGACTTGGGTTTGCTGAATCAACGTGCCCAGAATCCGGCGTTCACCTGCTCGTGATGGCAGGTGACGGCGCGGGAGTTCTTGCCCACGCCCAGCACCAGCTTGAACCGGGTCGGCAGTCCATCGATGACGTAATAGCCATGCACCAGGCGGCTGTTCAGGAGTTCGGTGCTGCCGCCCGTGGTGTTGAACACGGCAGGTGCGTCGGTGTATTTCATCGTGCTGGGCATCTGCAGATAGGTGTGGCCGCCACCGGCGAACACGCGCGTCGGCATCAGATCCGCGTTGTCCAGATCGGCATGGTTGTCGTCGGCTTTGCAGCGGAAGTTGAAATCCAACTTGGCCGGGTCGATGTCACCGAGAGGCGCGACCACGGCTTGTTGGTGTGCTTCGACCTTGGCCTGCTCGGCTGCGCGCTCTTGCGCGGCTTGCTGCTGAAGATTGATGACCAGCGCCTGCGGGTCATAGAACCCAATCAGCGGCACATAGTTGTGCGCATCACTCACCAGGGTCATGTAATACACCCGGCCAGCGTCGGTGGTGACCACCAGGTTGGTGACCAACCCGGCCTGGGTGGGTTTGACGATCACCACGGGGCGGTTGCCGGCGTCGGTCGGCTGCACCAGCCAGCGCACCGAGTCGCCGATGCTCAGGCTGGTGATGTGCTCCCCGGCCAGCAGGTTGATGACACAGACATGCAGCGGCGCGCAGGTGATCGTCGGGTGGCTTTGGCCGTAGGCGTACATGACGGAGCCGTTGGTGCCGATGATGTCGTTTGCAACACCGGTTTGCAGCCATTGCTGCGCGGCGGCGTCGGTGGCGCGGTCAGACAGGGGCACAGGTGGGGTTTGATCAATCAGTTCGTGGCTGGTGCGACCGTTGTCAGGTGTGCCGACCGCCGGTGTGCTGGCGGTGCGCCGGACAGGCACAAAGCCAATCACGGGTTGGTCAGCAGCGAAGGCTGATGTGAAGAGCGCAAAAAGAGAGGCGGCAACGAGAGTGCGTTTCATGGGGGTTCTCCAGAATGGGGGTTTGTGGAATCAGGACACGCTCTGCGTCCAGTTGAGCGACTGAATGAAGATGCCCAGCGGGTTGTCGAGCATCACTTGCGGCTTGTCAGCCAGCCTGGCGTCCACGCCGACGGTGATCTGCGCTTTCCAGTGGGTGGTCGTGCTGTTCTGTCCAGGAGTGGCCTTGGTCTCGGTCCAGTTCACCTGATAGGTGTTGGCCCCGGTCGGCAGCACGCTGTTGACCTGGGGGTTGACGGTGTCGGCGGCGCCGAACGGACTGTGAGCCTTGAACCAGTCGTTCAGGGTGTTGGCAGCATTGCTGGACAACATGGCGTAGCTGCGATTCAGCAGGGTCTGCTGCGCGCTCTGGTCGGGCAGCACCATGCGGGTGTTGACGATCCAGTTGGCGAGCTGCGCCTCGATGATGCGTTGGGTGACACCGGAGCCGTCGCTGGGGGTCGCCACCGCGATGGGGCTGCCCATCCTGTCGATGGCGACGACGAAGGGCTTGATCTTGCTTTGGGCACCGATGTAGGCAACACCCACGACGGCCACAGCGGCCACG
The DNA here is from genome assembly GCF_900089495.1 of Thiomonas sp. X19. Lineage (NCBI taxonomy): Bacteria > Pseudomonadati > Pseudomonadota > Betaproteobacteria > Burkholderiales > Thiomonas > Thiomonas sp. X19. The sequence continues at coordinate 2,345,516 of NZ_LT605203.1, forward strand.
GACAGCGCGGCGATGGCGGCGATGCGCCAGCTTCGCGCCCGGGAGATTTGATCGCCGTAGCGTTCATCCCACTCGCGGCGGGCATTCAGGTAAGGGTTGGCTTGGGCCATGGTGGTGCTCCTGGGGGATTGAGAGTTGCTGAGGGCTTATGGCAAGGGGGCGCAAAGCGTGAACACATGGGTTCAGCGACGGATGCGGCGGCTCCAGGCGTTTTGAAGGTCGATGCCGATGTGCCAACCCAACCCAGGCCGCTGCGGTCACGGGGCGGGTTGGCGGCGGGTGCTGCGGCGACGGGCGCGCCAATGAACTGCAGCAGGTGGCCGCCGGAGTCACCGCCGAAGTTGGTTTCCTCGATCGAGAAAAATCCACGCCTGCGCATCCGCCCCAGTTTTTCGAGATACCGGGCGCGCTTATCGGGGCCAACGGCGCCATCCGCACGCATGGCGCGGTCCACGATGGCGCTGGACTGTGCGATCTTGAGTTGTTTGCCGGCATCGACCAGGCTGGATTCAAGTGGTGTCATGGCCGCGCTCACTGGATGTAAAGGTTGAACTGTGGGTCGCGCAGGATGACGGCGACGGACGGCTTCCACAGGATCTGGTAGCCAGAATGGCGGCCGTTGGTGTAGGGGTAGGCCTCGCCGTGCCGCATGCCAGCTTCGGTGAGTTCCCAATCGCCACGGGCATTGCGCTGTTGCAGCCCTAGGCGCTCCAGCAGGCGGTTGGTGGTCACGGCAGGTTCATGAATCAGCGCGCCCAGGCCGGTCGAGTTCAGCGTCGCCATGGGTTCGGAGTTCCGGGGCAGCGCCGCGCGGAAGCCATCGAGGTGCTGGCGACCGGTATGTCTCAGTCAGTGCCTTGACCGATGTCTGGACGGACGATGCAACTGTACGGGGAAGTACCGGTCACCACGCGAGGCAAGACCAAGGCCGGGCGCGCGTGCGAGACACTCGATCCGAGGCTCGTGGCTCGCATACCCCCCGTACACCTGATCAGCCTTGACCCGGCATGTATCCGCATGGTGCATGCGCGGAACAAGGACCTAACTGACGACATCGACTCGCGACATATCCTGTCGCACCAGCCTCGCACAATGTTCTCACACCACCGGAGAACAGCATGCGACGCAGCCGCCATGAACTCGAGTCCCTGATCGGGCGTGACAACAGCCCCCAGGAGCCCATCGTCCACTTATGGATGCTGCGCATGCTGGTCCCCATGGGTGGGTTACGTGTTCTGATCCGGGAGTCGATCGGTGTTCCCGACCTGTTGACCCAGCTAGGCATCTCATCCTCTGCGATTGACGATGGCGGCAGCCTCAATGCCCAAGCCCGTCAGGCCAGTACCTTGGTCAAACAGATGTGGGAGCGTGCCGAGCGCACCGCCCACAAGCTCACGCCATCCGAAGCCCTCGTCGCCAACATCGGGCGGCTGGCCGCGTTGGTGAACCTTTCCCCAACCGAGTGCCGCATTCTGGAGTTCGCCAGCCTCTTGCATGCCGTGCGCGACCTGGACGATACTGCGGACAGTCTGGGGCAATTATCGACATCCCGAACCCTGGGTGTCCTGGAAAAACTCCTGGGCCTGCCCGAGTCTGAGGTGAAACAAGCCCTGTCTTCCAGCGGCCAGTTGGCGCGCTGCGGGTTGCTGACCTTGGCGCGCAATGGTCACTGCACCTTGAAAGGCAAGCTCGATCTGTTGTCCGACAACTTCGCCGATGCCATCCTCGCCCCAGACACCGAGCCGCTGTCGCTGCTACGAGGTGTCGTCACGCCCAGCCCGCCGTCAAAGCTGCAGCTCAGCGACTATCCGCATCTGGGCTTGAACCTGCAGATGCTCCAGGGGTATTTGCAGGAAACCCAGGCGCAGCACAAGCCCGGGGTCAACATCCTGCTCTACGGCCCGCCCGGCACCGGCAAGACCGAACTCAGCCGCACCCTGGCGCACGAACTGGGCTGTGATCTCTTTGAAGTGTCCACCGAGGATGACGAGGGTGACCCGATTGGCGGCGAAGCCCGCTTGCGTGCCTATCGCGCAGCGCAGCGCTTCCTGGAACGCCGCAGGGTGATGATCCTGTTCGATGAAATCGAGGATGTGTTCAACACCGAGGAGGCCCCGTCCATGTTCAACGGCCTGTTCCGCCGATCTGGCGGCGGCCGCGAGCGCAAGGGCTGGATCAACAAGAGTCTGGAAGCCAACCCCGTGCCCACCTTCTGGCTGACCAATTCCATCCGCAGCCTGGACGCCGCCTACATCCGCCGCTTCGACTTCGTGCTGGAACTGCCTGTGCCGCCGCAGCGCGTGCGCGAGACCATCGCTACCGAATGCGTCGGGGAGCTGGCCGATGCGCCCACCCTGCGCGCACTGGCATCCAGCAACGACCTGGCGCCCGCCGTGCTCACCCGCGCTGCGTCCGTGCTGCAAACAATCCAGTCCCGCATCCCGACCGGCCAAAGCAACACAGCGCTGCTGCAACTGGTGAACAACACGCTGCAGGCGCAAGGCCATGCACGGGTGAAGGCGAGCGACCCCAACCGCCTGCCGGACACCTACGACCCCGCCTTCATCCACGCCGACACGGATCTGGCCGCCATGGCTGCCGGCATCCAGCAGGCCGGCAGTGCCCGCCTGTGTCTGTACGGCCCACCAGGAACAGGAAAGACCGCCTACGCTCGCTGGCTGGCCCGGCGGCTGGATCGTCCCCTGCTGGTCAAGCGCGCCTCCGACCTGCTCAGCAAGTGGCTGGGCGAGAGCGAACAAAACATCGCGCAGGCTTTCCAGCAAGCCGAGAGTGATGGCGCGGTGCTGCTCATCGACGAGGTGGACAGTTTCCTGCAGGAGCGGCGTGGGGCTACGCATTCCTGGGAAGTCACGCAAGTGAACGAGATGCTCACGCAAATGGAAGCCTTCTCCGGCGTATTCATCGCCACCACCAACCTGATGGATGACCTGGATGAAGCCGCCTTGCGCCGCTTCGACCTCAAGGCCCGCTTCGACTACCTCACTCCCGAGCAAGCCTGGGCCTTGCTGCGGCGTCAATGCAGCCATCTTGATCTGCCGTCGCCCGAGCCCGGCTTGCGCAAGCATCTTGACCGACTGGGTCTGCTCACGCCGGGTGACTTTGCCGCCGTGATTCGTTGCCACCGCTTCCAACCGATGGTCAGCGCACGCAGTTTGGTGGAGGCGCTCAGTGCCGAATGCGCCCTCAAGCAGGGCCACAAGGCAGCCATTGGTTTCGTTTGAACACTTCGGAGCACAACATGTCGCACGGTCTGAGCAAATCCCGCATTACCAGCAACCGCCAATGCCCCAAACGGCTGTGGCTGACCGTCAACCGCCGCGACCTCTTGGACGACACGGCGACCAAGGCTGCCATGGAGACCGGCCACAAGGTCGGCGCCATTGCCCAGAGCCTGGTGCCCGACGGCGTTCTCATCGACATCAAAGACTTGCGCATAGCCCTGCACCAGACCACGCTGGCCTTGGCCGCCAAACCCCGCCGCCCAATCTTCGAAGCCACGGTGCAACACGCGGGCGTGCTGGTGCAGGCCGACGTGCTCATTCCCCAGGGGAGGCGCTGGCGCATGGTGGAGGTCAAATCCTCGGCCCGTGTGAAGGACAATCAGGTGGAAGACGCCGCCATCCAGAGCTGGGTGTTTCGTCAGGCCGGGGTGCCGCTGTGCGGCGAGGGCATTGCCCACATCAACACCGCGTTCGTCTATCCCGGAGGCGACAACTACGACGGACTGCTGATCGAACAACACCAGTCCGACGCCGTGGCCGCGTTGCAACCCCAGGTGCCCCAGTGGATCGACGCCGCGCGCAAGACGTTGAGCATGAAACGGGAGCCAAAGATTGAACCCGGCGCGCAATGCACCGATCCCTTTCCCTGTCCGTTCCAGGCCNGAGAACCGCCAAGACCACGAATCAATGGCTTGGCGTTCTCGGTTCCCTTGCTCGATTGATGGTGTACGCCCGGTGTCATGCCAGGTGAGTGTCGAGAAAATCCCGCCCCCTTCCACTCCAACCATGCTCCGCTCCGAACTGATCGACCGCCTTGCCGAGCGCCACCCTCACCTCGCACGCAAGGATGCCGAGCAAAGCGTCGAGGTCATTCTGGACGCCATCATGCAGGCCGTGGCCGAGGGCAAGCGCGTGGAGATTCGCAACTTCGGAGCCTTCAGCGCCTCCGAACGCCGGGCGCGCATGGTGCGCAACCCGCGATCCGGCGAAACGTTCATGGCGCCGGCCATGCGGTCGCCAAGGTTCAGGGCCGGCAAGCCGCTCCAGGCGCTGGACCCAATGCAAGCTGGACAAGCGATTGCCCTGGCCTCCATCGATTCACTGCCGCAACAATAACGAAGACGGGGCTGGTCGTTGCGATCCAGACGCCCGTCTTCGTCCACCCACAGCCCTTGCATCCGTCGTTGCGGAGGCACAGTCTCGCCTCTCAATTCCCTGGATACGGCGGCAGGATCATTGTCCGGTTCACCAGCACGTTGAACGTCATGCCCGGGCGGATGTTCAGGGTGGGTTGCAGGTTCAGGTTCTTGTTCAGCAGGTTCGTGCCGACGCTATCGAGTTGCTGCGACAAGCTTCCTGCCGCCTGCGCGCTGGCGCTCGGCGTGTTGAAGGCGCCAGCATTCTGCGGCTGGCTCAACTGCGCACCGACACCCAGCAGGCTCATCAGGATGGCGCTGCCAAAGATGCGCGTGAAGTGGTTGTTCACCTCGTCGCCAAGGCCGCTCTCGCCCTGCCCGTCCGCGCCGACCATGCCTTTCAGGTCGATCATCGATCCGTTGGGGAAGATCAGCCGGTTCCAGGCCACCAGCACGCGGCTCTGACCGTAGGCCACGGAGCTGCTGTAGGCGCCGATGACCTGGGTGCCTTGGGGAATGAGCACGATGCCGGGGTTCAGGCTGTCATCGACCGTCTGCCGCACCATGCCGGTGATCGTGCCGGGCAGGTCGCTGTCGATGCCGGTTTGCAGCACGGCCGGGATGACCGAGCCGGCGAACAGTTCGTGGTTCGAGGCTTTGGGCTGCACGACCGCAGCCAGATAGCCGTTGCCGTCCTGGTGCTGCTGGACATCGAGGAAGCCCTGGTTGCCGGATCGCTGGCTTGCGCCTGGTGCGCCGGGGAGTCCACCCATGCCGCCCAGAGACGCCAACAGCTTGCGCACATTGGGGTCGTTCGCGGCCCGGGGGTTCTGCGCCAAGGTCTCGGTGAGTTTCTTCTGCAAGGCCAGGATTCCGGTCGGGCTGGCTTGCTGCGCGAACGGGCCGCCGCCCTGCGAGGACTGCATGGATCCCGCGCTGGTCTTCGCCAGGTTGGCGCTCTGCGAGGCCAGCACCAGGCCCTCAAGCCGTTTGTAGTGGTTGTCCACCAGCCACTGGCGGTATTTCTCGGCAGGCGTCGGGCCTGGGGTCTGTCCAGCCTGCAGCGCCACGCCCTGTGTCAACTCAGCATCGGCGCCGCTCGCGCCACGGGGCGCCAACGATGCCGATGTGCCGCCGACAACGGACGGAATAGAGCCCCCCTCGCCAGCATTCGCCGCCGTCGCCCGCACCTTGAAGGCACGCTGCTGCGCCGACGTTGGCGCCGGGGCCTGCGTCATGCCCACCTGATCCGTGCTGCTGGCTGGCGCTCCTGCTGGAGCGGCAGCCTTGTTGCCCGACGTGGCGATGCCGACCAGGATCAAGACCGACAAGGCACTCAGTCCACCGAAGATCAGCGTCTTGCTTTTCTTCGACAGGCGTTTGCCCTGCTTCGGGTCGGCCTTGAGCTTCATGCCCTTGGCGTTCTTGCCCGCCTTGGCGACCTTGCCGGGGCCGATGACATCGGCAATGGGTGGCAAGGCTTGCGGCAAGGCTGCACCCTCGATGGCGCCTACGGGTTGGATTGCTTCACTCATGTCTATGCCCCTGTGTTGACTTGGGTTTGCTGAATCAACGTGCCCAGAATCCGGCGTTCACCTGCTCGTGATGGCAGGTGACGGCGCGGGAGTTCTTGCCCACGCCCAGCACCAGCTTGAACCGGGTCGGCAGTCCATCGATGACGTAATAGCCATGCACCAGGCGGCTGTTCAGGAGTTCGGTGCTGCCGCCCGTGGTGTTGAACACGGCAGGTGCGTCGGTGTATTTCATCGTGCTGGGCATCTGCAGATAGGTGTGGCCGCCACCGGCGAACACGCGCGTCGGCATCAGATCCGCGTTGTCCAGATCGGCATGGTTGTCGTCGGCTTTGCAGCGGAAGTTGAAATCCAACTTGGCCGGGTCGATGTCACCGAGAGGCGCGACCACGGCTTGTTGGTGTGCTTCGACCTTGGCCTGCTCGGCTGCGCGCTCTTGCGCGGCTTGCTGCTGAAGATTGATGACCAGCGCCTGCGGGTCATAGAACCCAATCAGCGGCACATAGTTGTGCGCATCACTCACCAGGGTCATGTAATACACCCGGCCAGCGTCGGTGGTGACCACCAGGTTGGTGACCAACCCGGCCTGGGTGGGTTTGACGATCACCACGGGGCGGTTGCCGGCGTCGGTCGGCTGCACCAGCCAGCGCACCGAGTCGCCGATGCTCAGGCTGGTGATGTGCTCCCCGGCCAGCAGGTTGATGACACAGACATGCAGCGGCGCGCAGGTGATCGTCGGGTGGCTTTGGCCGTAGGCGTACATGACGGAGCCGTTGGTGCCGATGATGTCGTTTGCAACACCGGTTTGCAGCCATTGCTGCGCGGCGGCGTCGGTGGCGCGGTCAGACAGGGGCACAGGTGGGGTTTGATCAATCAGTTCGTGGCTGGTGCGACCGTTGTCAGGTGTGCCGACCGCCGGTGTGCTGGCGGTGCGCCGGACAGGCACAAAGCCAATCACGGGTTGGTCAGCAGCGAAGGCTGATGTGAAGAGCGCAAAAAGAGAGGCGGCAACGAGAGTGCGTTTCATGGGGGTTCTCCAGAATGGGGGTTTGTGGAATCAGGACACGCTCTGCGTCCAGTTGAGCGACTGAATGAAGATGCCCAGCGGGTTGTCGAGCATCACTTGCGGCTTGTCAGCCAGCCTGGCGTCCACGCCGACGGTGATCTGCGCTTTCCAGTGGGTGGTCGTGCTGTTCTGTCCAGGAGTGGCCTTGGTCTCGGTCCAGTTCACCTGATAGGTGTTGGCCCCGGTCGGCAGCACGCTGTTGACCTGGGGGTTGACGGTGTCGGCGGCGCCGAACGGACTGTGAGCCTTGAACCAGTCGTTCAGGGTGTTGGCAGCATTGCTGGACAACATGGCGTAGCTGCGATTCAGCAGGGTCTGCTGCGCGCTCTGGTCGGGCAGCACCATGCGGGTGTTGACGATCCAGTTGGCGAGCTGCGCCTCGATGATGCGTTGGGTGACACCGGAGCCGTCGCTGGGGGTCGCCACCGCGATGGGGCTGCCCATCCTGTCGATGGCGACGACGAAGGGCTTGATCTTGCTTTGGGCACCGATGTAGGCAACACCCACGACGGCCACAGCGGCCACGGACAGCGCGGCGATGGCGGCGATGCGCCAGCTTCGCGCCCGGGAGATTTGATCGCCGTAGCGTTCATCCCACTCGCGGCGGGCATTCAGGTAAGGGTTGGCTTGGGCCATGGTGGTGCTCCTGGGGGATTGAGAGTTGCTGAGGGCTTATGGCAAGGGGGCGCAAAGCGTGAACACATGGGTTCAGCGACGGATGCGGCGGCTCCAGGCGTTTTGAAGGTCGATGCCGATGTGCCAACCCAACCCAGGCCGCTGCGGTCACGGGGCGGGTTGGCGGCGGGTGCTGCGGCGACGGGCGCGCCAATGAACTGCAGCAGGTGGCCGCCGGAGTCACCGCCGAAGTTGGTTTCCTCGATCGAGAAAAATCCACGCCTGCGCATCCGCCCCAGTTTTTCGAGATACCGGGCGCGCTTATCGGGGCCAACGGCGCCATCCGCACGCATGGCGCGGTCCACGATGGCGCTGGACTGTGCGATCTTGAGTTGTTTGCCGGCATCGACCAGGCTGGATTCAAGTGGTGTCATGGCCGCGCTCACTGGATGTAAAGGTTGAACTGTGGGTCGCGCAGGATGACGGCGACGGACGGCTTCCACAGGATCTGGTAGCCAGAATGGCGGCCGTTGGTGTAGGGGTAGGCCTCGCCGTGCCGCATGCCAGCTTCGGTGAGTTCCCAGTCGCCACGGGCATTGCGCTGTTGCAGCCCTAGGCGCTCCAGCAGGCGGTTGGTGGTCACGGCAGGTTCATGAATCAGCGCGCCCAGGCCGGTCGAGTTCAGCGTCGCCATGGGTTCGGAGTTCCGGGGCAGCGCCGCGCGGAAGCCATCGAGGTGCTGGCGACCGGTATGTCTCAGTCAGTGCCTTGACCGATGTCTGGACGGACGATGCAACTGTACGGGGAAGTACCGGTCACCACGCGAGGCAAGACCAAGGCCGGGCGCGCGTGCGAGACACTCGATCCGAGGCTCGTGGCTCGCATACCCCCCGTACACCTGATCAGCCTTGACCCGGCATGTATCCGCATGGTGCATGCGCGGAACAAGGACCTAACTGACGACATCGACTCGCGACATATCCTGTCGCACCAGCCTCGCACAATGTTCTCACACCACCGGAGAACAGCATGCGACGCAGCCGCCATGAACTCGAGTCCCTGATCGGGCGTGACAACAGCCCCCAGGAGCCCATCGTCCACTTATGGATGCTGCGCATGCTGGTCCCCATGGGTGGGTTACGTGTTCTGATCCGGGAGTCGATCGGTGTTCCCGACCTGTTGACCCAGCTAGGCATCTCATCCTCTGCGATTGACGATGGCGGCAGCCTCAATGCCCAAGCCCGTCAGGCCAGTACCTTGGTCAAACAGATGTGGGAGCGTGCCGAGCGCACCGCCCACAAGCTCACGCCATCCGAAGCCCTCGTCGCCAACATCGGGCGGCTGGCCGCGTTGGTGAACCTTTCCCCAACCGAGTGCCGCATTCTGGAGTTCGCCAGCCTTTTGCATGCCGTGCGCGACCTGGACGATACTGCGGACAGTCTGGGGCAATTATCGACATCCCGAACCCTGGGTGTCCTGGAAAAACTCCTGGGTCTGCCCGAGTCTGAGGTGAAACAAGCCCTGTCTTCCAGCAGCCAGTTGGCGCGCTGCGGGTTGCTGACCTTGGCGCGCAATGGTCACTGCACCTTGAAAGGCAAGCTCGATCTGTTGTCCGACAACTTCGCCGATGCCATCCTCGCCCCAGACACCGAGCCGCTGTCGCTGCTACGAGGTGTCGTCACGCCCAGCCCGCCGTCAAAGCTGCAGCTCAGCGACTATCCGCATCTGGGCTTGAACCTGCAGATGCTCCAGGGGTATTTGCAGGAAACCCAGGCGCAGCACAAGCCCGGGGTCAACATCCTGCTCTACGGCCCGCCCGGCACCGGCAAGACCGAACTCAGCCGCACCCTGGCGCACGAACTGGGCTGTGATCTCTTTGAAGTGTCCACCGAGGATGACGAGGGTGACCCGATTGGCGGCGAAGCCCGCTTGCGTGCCTATCGCGCAGCGCAGCGCTTCCTGGAACGCCGCAGGGTGATGATCCTGTTCGATGAAATCGAGGATGTGTTCAACACCGAGGAGGCCCCGTCCATGTTCAACGGCCTGTTCCGCCGATCTGGCGGCGGCCGCGAGCGCAAGGGCTGGATCAACAAGAGTCTGGAAGCCAACCCCGTGCCCACCTTCTGGCTGACCAATTCCATCCGCAGCCTGGACGCCGCCTACATCCGCCGCTTCGACTTCGTGCTGGAACTGCCTGTGCCGCCGCAGCGCGTGCGCGAGACCATCGCTACCGAATGCGTCGGGGAGCTGGCCGATGCGCCCACCCTGCGCGCACTGGCATCCAGCAACGACCTGGCGCCCGCCGTGCTCACCCGCGCTGCGTCCGTGCTGCAAACAATCCAGTCCCGCATCCCGACCGGCCAAAGCAACACAGCGCTGCTGCAACTGGTGAACAACACGCTGCAGGCGCAAGGCCATGCACGGGTGAAGGCGAGCGACCCCAACCGCCTGCCGGACACCTACGACCCCGCCTTCATCCACGCCGACACGGATCTGGCCGCCATGGCTGCCGGCATCCAGCAGGCCGGCAGTGCCCGCCTGTGTCTGTACGGCCCACCAGGAACAGGAAAGACCGCCTACGCTCGCTGGCTGGCCCGGCGGCTGGATCGTCCCCTGCTGGTCAAGCGCGCCTCCGACCTGCTCAGCAAGTGGCTGGGCGAGAGCGAACAAAACATCGCGCAGGCTTTCCAGCAAGCCGAGAGTGATGGCGCGGTGCTGCTCATCGACGAGGTGGACAGTTTCCTGCAGGAGCGGCGTGGGGCTACGCATTCCTGGGAAGTCACGCAAGTGAACGAGATGCTCACGCAAATGGAAGCCTTCTCCGGCGTATTCATCGCCACCACCAACCTGATGGATGACCTGGATGAAGCCGCCTTGCGCCGCTTCGACCTCAAGGCCCGCTTCGACTACCTCACTCCCGAGCAAGCCTGGGCCTTGCTGCGGCGTCAATGCAGCCATCTTGATCTGCCGTCGCCCGAGCCCGGCTTGCGCAAGCATCTTGACCGACTGGGTCTGCTCACGCCGGGTGACTTTGCCGCCGTGATTCGTTGCCACCGCTTCCAACCGATGGTCAGCGCACGCAGTTTGGTGGAGGCGCTCAGTGCCGAATGCGCCCTCAAGCAGGGCCACAAGGCAGCCATTGGTTTCGTTTGAACACTTCGGAGCACAACATGTCGCACGGTCTGAGCAAATCCCGCATTACCAGCAACCGCCAATGCCCCAAACGGCTGTGGCTGACCGTCAACCGCCGCGACCTCTTGGACGACACGGCGACCAAGGCTGCCATGGAGACCGGCCACAAGGTCGGCGCCATTGCCCAGAGCCTGGTGCCCGACGGCGTTCTCATCGACATCAAAGACTTGCGCATAGCCCTGCACCAGACCACGCTGGCCTTGGCCGCCAAACCCCGCCGCCCAATCTTCGAAGCCACGGTGCAACACGCGGGCGTGCTGGTGCAGGCCGACGTGCTCATTCCCCAGGGGAGGCGCTGGCGCATGGTGGAGGTCAAATCCTCGGCCCGTGTGAAGGACAATCAGGTGGAAGACGCCGCCATCCAGAGCTGGGTGTTTCGTCAGGCCGGGGTGCCGCTGTGCGGCGAGGGCATTGCCCACATCAACACCGCGTTCGTCTATCCCGGAGGCGACAACTACGACGGACTGCTGATCGAACAACACCAGTCCGACGCCGTGGCCGCGTTGCAACCCCAGGTGCCCCAGTGGATCGACGCCGCGCGCAAGACGTTGAGCATGAAACGGGAGCCAAAGATTGAACCCGGCGCGCAATGCACCGATCCCTTTCCCTGTCCGTTCCAGGCCCATTGCATCTTGCCTCAGGAGGGCTACCCGGTCCACATCCTTCCGCATGGCGGCAAACTCGTGGCACAACTTCAGGCCGAGGGCTATGCCGATTTGCGCGACGTGCCCCAAGCACGCCTCACCAACCCACGCCATGTGCGCGTGTGGGCCNTGCCGGACACCTACGACCCCGCCTTCATCCACGCCGACACGGATCTGGCCGCCATGGCTGCCGGCATCCAGCAGGCCGGCAGTGCCCGCCTGTGTCTGTACGGCCCACCAGGAACAGGAAAGACCGCCTACGCTCGCTGGCTGGCCCGGCGGCTGGATCGTCCCCTGCTGGTCAAGCGCGCCTCCGACCTGCTCAGCAAGTGGCTGGGCGAGAGCGAACAAAACATCGCGCAGGCTTTCCAGCAAGCCGAGAGTGATGGCGCGGTGCTGCTCATCGACGAGGTGGACAGTTTCCTGCAGGAGCGGCGTGGGGCTACGCATTCCTGGGAAGTCACGCAAGTGAACGAGATGCTCACGCAAATGGAAGCCTTCTCCGGCGTATTCATCGCCACCACCAACCTGATGGATGACCTGGATGAAGCCGCCTTGCGCCGCTTCGACCTCAAGGCCCGCTTCGACTACCTCACTCCCGAGCAAGCCTGGGCCTTGCTGCGGCGTCAATGCAGCCATCTTGATCTGCCGTCGCCCGAGCCCGGCTTGCGCAAGCATCTTGACCGACTGGGTCTGCTCACGCCGGGTGACTTTGCCGCCGTGATTCGTTGCCACCGCTTCCAACCGATGGTCAGCGCACGCAGTTTGGTGGAGGCGCTCAGTGCCGAATGCGCCCTCAAGCAGGGCCACAAGGCAGCCATTGGTTTCGTTTGAACACTTCGGAGCACAACATGTCGCACGGTCTGAGCAAATCCCGCATTACCAGCAACCGCCAATGCCCCAAACGGCTGTGGCTGACCGTCAACCGCCGCGACCTCTTGGACGACACGGCGACCAAGGCTGCCATGGAGACCGGCCACAAGGTCGGCGCCATTGCCCAGAGCCTGGTGCCCGACGGCGTTCTCATCGACATCAAAGACTTGCGCATAGCCCTGCACCAGACCACGCTGGCCTTGGCCGCCAAACCCCGCCGCCCAATCTTCGAAGCCACGGTGCAACACGCGGGCGTGCTGGTGCAGGCCGACGTGCTCATTCCCCAGGGGAGGCGCTGGCGCATGGTGGAGGTCAAATCCTCGGCCCGTGTGAAGGACAATCAGGTGGAAGACGCCGCCATCCAGAGCTGGGTGTTTCGTCAGGCCGGGGTGCCGCTGTGCGGCGAGGGCATTGCCCACATCAACACCGCGTTCGTCTATCCCGGAGGCGACAACTACGACGGACTGCTGATCGAACAACACCAGTCCGACGCCGTGGCCGCGTTGCAACCCCAGGTGCCCCAGTGGATCGACGCCGCGCGCAAGACGTTGAGCATGAAACGGGAGCCAAAGATTGAACCCGGCGCGCAATGCACCGATCCCTTTCCCTGTCCGTTCCAGGCCCATTGCATCTTGCCTCAGGAGGGCTACCCGGTCCACATCCTTCCGCATGGCGGCAAACTCGTGGCACAACTTCAGGCCGAGGGCTATGCCGATTTGCGCGACGTGCCCCAAGCACGCCTCACCAACCCACGCCATGTGCGCGTGTGGGCCGCCACCCGCAGCGGCAAGCCTTATATCGACGCTTCGCTTCGCGAAACCCTGCGCGCTTTGCCGTACCCACGCATTTACATCGACTTCGAAACCCTCAACCCCGCCATTCCGCTGTGGGCCGGAACCCGGCCCTATCAGCAGGTTCCCTTCCAGTGGTCGTGCCATATTCAGCAGGCTGATGGCAGCGTGGAACATCAAGCGTTTCTGGCGGAAGGTCATGATGATCCCCGTCCGAAATTCATCCGCACCCTGCTTGACGCCGTGGGCAAAACCGGCCCCGTGCTGGTGTGGAATCAAACCTTCGAGAAGAGCCGGTTAAGAGAACTGGCCGAGATGTATCCCCAACTCGCCACCAAGATTCAAAAACTCATTGGCCGCATGGTCGATTTGTGGCCTCTCGTCCGCGAGCACTACTACCACCCCGACATGAGGGGCTCCTGGTCAATCAAGGATGTGCTGCCGACCATTGCTCCGGATCTGGCGTATGACGATCTGGAGGTGGCTGGCGGCATGATGGCGCAGGAGGCGTTTCGACACATCTTGTCGCAGAAAATCGACGCTGATCAGAGAGAATCCAAGCGCAAGTCGCTTTTAGCCTATTGCGAGCGGGATACGCTGGCGATGGTGCGGGTGGTGGAGTTTTTACGATGATTCACTTTACTCTCAAACCCATCGGCGGTACCGCCGGATTCGTCATCTACAACATCATTTCGTACTCCGCATGCAAGGGCATTAAGGGAGACACTTTCTATGAAGAGGTGTCGTCCGGCTTTCATGTGTTTTCGGGGACGGATTCGCTGTATTTCACCCAGAACCTGCCCGATGCTTATGCCTTCATCATGGGACGCCTAACCGCCTTTGAAGCAGAACGCGCCAAACTCTCGTGACGCACTCCTCGGATTGATACATCGACCGGACGACTCTCAATGCCCTTTTCGGATCAAAAAATCAATGAATGAAAACTGGTATTTCACTGCCCCTTGGGATCCAGTCCCGATCCGGCGTGGCGATGCACTCGGGTTTCGGTTAATCGCAGACCATTTCGCAGACCTGATCGCTCCTGGCCTGAGCAATGGCACCTCGGATGCACGCTGGATAGCGATCCTTTCGTGGTGTTTGCAATGGTCGGGGGTTGCCTGGCGCAAGGCCGGAGGGGGCGATCTCTCAACGCGCGACGGCCAGAAGGCGCGCTACGCATGGCTGCGCCCGCTTGAACTGTTGTGGGTCGCTCGCACGCTTGAGTCAGGACAAACTACTGGTCAGCTACGCGGCAAAAGAGGTGTGCAGCGCTGGCTCAATCTAAAAGAGCGCAAACGCCCAGCAAACTTCACAATGTCGGCCGATCAATTTCGGCGCTATCGGCAAATCGGCACATACGGGGTCTACCGCGTTGCGTTGCGCAGCATGCCGGGGCTGACGACGGGCGACGGATGGACACTTGGGGACGAGGGGCAAAAGCTCGCAAAACTTGTCAACCAGAATCTTCCCAAGAGCGCGCAGCTTGAACAAGAACAGTTTAAAAGCACTAGATGGGGGAGTTGGTCTGGTAATGAAGCTCGTTACTGGGTCGAAAATGGCTGGAAAGATTGGAATTGCAAATCATCCAGGCAATTTCTTCCGACGCCCAACGAAGCCATCCTTGAACTATTGCCAAATGAGGAACGCAAGATCCTCCGCGCTGCGATATTCGACAAGGACTCAACGCGTTTGAAGATGGCGGAAATTGTTGCCCGTGCGGAAAACGCAAAGACACACGCCGAGATTTGCGATGTGCTCGCTAAAAATTTTCCAGACACTCTCTCTTCTCTCCCAGCATTCACGCGCTTCGCTGACGCGGCAATGGATGCAATGCGCGCGATGTGGATTCAGATCAACCAAAACAAAGACAGCCAGACGCCGACCATCGATTCCATCGCCGGGTCTATGAAATCTAACGGGCTGGAACCACTTCTTAAGGCAGGCCGTGAATGGTGTGCGTGGCTGAAGTCGAATCAACAAAGCGGCTTCCCGAAAGGACACGACGTAGTGACAGCGCTTGCCGAATCTTTATCAAAAGCCAAGACGCCCACCGATCAAATTCGTGCCCTGTCTCTACACCACGAAGAATATGGGGGGGGCGGCGCTGGTTCCGCATTCAGGATGACAAGCTAAAGCCGCTCGTTGCCGACAACGGTATTTCAGCGTCTGCCTACCGCTTTCGACTGCTTCCCCTAGTGCGTCTGGCAGCACAGTGTGGTGTCGGTGACATGAGAAATGCATATGACGCAATCGTCCCAAAAGATTCCGGCGATGAGGAAGCAGACGATGAATGATCCAGACTGGAAAGAAGTTCTTCCGGCTGCGCCGAAAGGAGGGCGGCTCAAAGAGGCGTGGATGACCGCCTTCGACCTGCCCGATGAGGGTTTGCTGGTGGAACATCTGCTGCCTTCATTATTAGGCATGAACAACTCGCTGTCGCTGGAGGTTAAGGAACGCAAACTGTTTTTTGGCGAACTGGGAACAACACTTGAGTCGTTCCGCAACCGAATCACCATACTCACGTCGCCCCCACGCGGGGAGCGTGAGACTTCGCAATACCCGTGGCTGTGGCGTTACGTTAGCCACTTCACGGTCGGTGCCGAAGAACGTGCCGTCCAGCATGCCAAATTGTGGGCATTTCACTGGCAGTTCAAGGGGGCCGTTGATCAACTTGAACTGCACATCTCCTCGACCAATCTCACCGAGTCTGCATTCAAACATCAGGTGCAAGCCGGCTGGCAGGTGACGGTACCTCTGAACACCACAGAGCAAACAGCCACCTGGGGCGAGCTCGTGCCATTCCTCAGTGCGCTCGCAGAATCGGCTGGCGATACGGCCAACGAGCGTCTTAAGCGACTCATCGGCGCACTCGATCGTGCGAAATGCCCCGATGACGTAACGTTCATTGTCAGTACCCCTGGCGGCAAAAGTGCGGCCAAACAGCTCAAGCAGTTCACCCCGAGCGAGATGCACATCCTCACGCCGACGATTGGCGAATGGAACGATAAAACCATCAAGGCTTGGAGTGACGATGCAGGCGTTAGCCCCGACAAGCTGCATTTGAAGTGGATCGCCCAAAGCCATCCATGGGCGGCAAGGCCGGGGTGGTCCCTGACAGAGTCAGCGTGTAAAAAACTCCTGGCCAATCGCGTGAAAATCCAGCGCATTCCGGCTGAGCCTTGGCTCAGCGAACAACACCGCAAGGAAGATGAGCGATGGAGTCATGCGAAGCTGTACCTGCTGCGCAAACCCAGGCAACGCAACTTTTATCTGCTGGTAACCTCAGCCAATTGGAGCGCTGCTGCATGGGGATGTGGAAAGACGGCCCCACGCAACTTCGAGCTTGGCGTGGTTGTCCAGACCGATTGGTCTGCAATCAAATCGATCGACAAAGCCTTCGATACGTCCGATCCGCCTTGTTATGTTGACAAATCCGATGAGGATGAAAGCACGTCAACATTGGAGTGGGCAGAAGCGATTTGGAAAGACGAGGTGGTTACTCTGCACGTCCGCAGTTCCAGC
Organism: Thiomonas sp. X19; assembly: GCF_900089495.1. Classification (NCBI taxonomy): domain Bacteria; kingdom Pseudomonadati; phylum Pseudomonadota; class Betaproteobacteria; order Burkholderiales; genus Thiomonas; species Thiomonas sp. X19. The sequence continues at coordinate 2,362,129 of NZ_LT605203.1, forward strand.
CCGGATACAAAAATCACAGCCTCTCTATTTTTCAGCAAGGCCCCGGTCGAGAAACCAGTAGCGATCATGGATGGCGTTGGTTCATTTCCGTGGAATGACGCAGAAAATACGCCGCACTACGCACGGTTCACGCAAGAGAATTCGATCCTTGAGGTCAATGTCCTTGATCTTCGGCCATCGGAAGAGTTCAAGAAGACCCCACTACCCGAAACCGACCTCGATCCCGACGCTGAACAGAAGCTGCGCGATTCGTTTCTGCTGCAGCGTTATGGCGGGTTAGACGCCGAGGAAAGCTTGGCAATCAGACCTGGCAACCCAAAGTCCCATGGTTCTGCAGCGCAGCCTGCTGACTACTCGGTAATGGCGTTGACAGTGGCACGCAAGGGATTCGGAATTGTCGATGCGTGGCAAAATGTCCTGACTGACGCGGAAAACGACCCTATATCGTACGAGTCTGTGTATGCGGACGGCCGGGCACTGCAGGCCTACTTCGCACGCAGCATTGAAGCAGCCGATAGGCTCGTTGCAGAGGAATTGGAATGGCGTCTCAACCTCAAAGAAAAAACCTGATGGATGACCTCAAACTCGACGGGCGGAAATGGCGCTTTCTCGACAAACCCGATGCTTATATCAACAGCGACAGCTCGCTCAAGCTCAAGCTTGAGCCATTAAAGCGCCAATTCAAAACAGCCAAACATATCCTCACATGCATGCAGGATGGGCGGGGCGTGCTCTTGGCCGATGATGTCGGCCTAGGCAAAACAACCGTTGGTGCGCTTGTCGCTTGGGCGGTCGCCTGCCAGGGCAAACGCGTGCGCATCTACGCCCCCAACGATGTGCTTCGGCGACGCTGGGCAAAGGAGCTCGAAGACTGGGCAGAGAAGCTCAAAGACATCAAAGGCGCGAGCGCGGACCGGATCAAGCAGGGCAAGCAGGGCAGTGTCAAGAGGTTGCATGATGGCAGGATTCAAGTCACGACGCACTTTGACCTGGTGAAAAGCCACACGAATCGCGAACAGAAAACGGGATGTGATCTGATGATCATCGATGAGGCACACCGCGCGAAAGGCGAAGAAAGCGCTTTTAGCGATGCCCTGAACAAACTTGGCGGCAGTGCCAAGCGCAAGCTGATTCTCACAGCCACGCCATTCAGCATCCGCATCAAAGAACTTGTCAGCTTGCTGAAGTTCGTCGGCGCGACGAATTTTGATGCCGTGACACGGTATGCGGACGATCTGGAACGTCTCTACACCTTGGGCGATGGCCACGACGCAAAAGGCGAAGCCGCCCGCCTTGTCCAAGCAGCGGAAAAGGCGATCGAAGAAATAAAAACCTACATCATTCGCCATAGCGTGGAAGATCTGCCTAGCGAGAAGAAACATTATGGTGAGATCGGGGAATCATGGGAGATTCAAACACCACCAGCTTCAGACGAGGACGTTCAGCTTCTTTTGCGGGTGGACCGTATTCTTCAACTGGCGCCAGAGCGTAAAGGCGAACGTCGCAACGACCCGCGTTTTCACGTCGGTTGGCAGCACATTGAAATTGAACTGGCGTGCGCCGCCAAGCGGGTATCGGCCCGTGCTGATGATGCATTGCACGAGCACATCAGATCAGCGCAGGAATCGCTGAAAAAACAGACACATCCCCATCCGAAGATTGCTGCTGTATGCGAAGCGATCCGACCGGTGATTGATGGAGGCGAAAAAGTGCTGGTGTTCTGCCACCATCGCGCAACCGCTAGCGAATTGCTTGGCGCGCTCGAAATCGGTCTGAGAACTGTCGTTCCCTGTGACAGCCCATCCGAGGAAGTGTGGAGGGAAGCATGGAAGCTGACGCTGCTGCCAAATGAGGATTCACTCATAAACCCGTTGATCGACTGGTTCTGCTCGCCTGGCTTGCGTGCCCAATTGACTACCTGGATTGGCGAACCGGCGCGCACCGCGGAAGAACTTGCCAAACAATTCGAAAATACGAGGCCACGTCACTCCGCCAAAGACGTGCCAACGATCCGCGATGCTGCGAGGAGATTGAGTGACACGCTTCTTGACAAGCAGTCGAAGTCCACCCGAGCAGTGTTGAACTCCATCGGAAAAGCCTGCTTTGGCTCGCGGTTCCCCGGAAGGCTGGATGAAGGCTTTCGGGCAATGGGCGCATGGGATCAAGACGACCAGGGCGAATCGCTGGAAACGCTTTACACCGGCCAGCCCGATATCGTGCTCGCGCTCTTCAACAGCCCGTTCGGCCCAGATGTTCTCGTCGCAACTGATCGCTTGAGCGAGGGCGTCGACTTGCATCGTTGCTGTCGCCACTTGATTCACTATGAACTTGACCCCAGCCCGGTGCGCACTATCCAGCGCAACGGACGCATCCGCCGCGTCGGTTCGTGGGCTGCGGTGACTCAACAGCCGATACGTTACGCCTATCCCATGTTCAAAGGTACCCGGGATGAAAAAGCTACGGAAATCATGCGTAGACGCATTGATGCTTTTGGAATACTGCTTGGCGGCGTGCCGACTCTCGACAGCGACACGAGCAGTGCCAAACAAAGCTTTGCGGATTCCGTTTTGAAAGAGGCGGACAGCAGACTCTGTTCGAACAATAAAAAGCTCTGTGTAGCAGGCAAGTAACCTCCGACTTATTCAGATGACATTTTTCCATCCCTCTAGTCCTGACGTTGTGCACTACATGAATCTGGCAGCACGCGGACAGCACCATGCCGCGCGCTGAAGCCAATCACACTCTGGCCCGCCAATGGGAGATGCTCAAGCTGCTGCCGCCGCGCCCGCCGGGGATCACCGCCGCCGAGTTGACGGGCAAACTCGGCGATCTGGGCTACGACGTGACCAAGCGCACGGTGGAGCGTGATCTGAACGAGCTTTCGCGCTTGTTCGGCTTCACCTGCAACGACGAACGCATGCCCTATGGCTGGCATTGGATGGAAGGGGCGTCGCTCAACCTGCCCGGCGTCAGTCTGGGGGACGCCTTGTCGCTGCGCCTGGTGGAAGACCAGTTGCGCCCGCTGCTGCCTTCCGCCTTGCTTCGTGCCTTGGAGCCACGCTTGCAACAAGCGCGCGACAAACTGGCGGAACTGGCGCCGAGCAATGCGCAGGCGCGCTGGGCGCGCAAGGTGCGGACGGTTCCTGCCAGTCTGCCCTTGCTGCCGCCGCAAGTCATGCCCGGCGTGCTCGACGCCGTGCAGGAGGCCTTGCTGGGAGACAGGCAAGTGCAGGTGCATTACCAGCGCGCGGGCGAAACCGATGCCACCCTCTACACCCTGCATCCGCTGGCCCTGGTGCAGCGCGGGCCGGTGAGCTATCTGGTGGCCACGGCATTCGACTACCCCGATATCCGCACCTACGCCGTGCACCGCATGCGCAGCGCCGAGGTGCTGGAGAAGATCGCGCAAGCGCCTGCCGGGTTTGATCTGGACGCTTACATCGCCTCCGGCGCCTTGCAGTTCGGTGCTGGCCAAACCATTCGCCTCAAAGCACGTGTCGATGTGGCCCTGGCGCAAATCCTGCGCGAAACGCCGTTGTCGGAAGACCAAAGCCTGGGTCAAGTTTGGAACGGCTTTTGTGCCCTGAACGCCACCGTGCAGGACACCTGGCAACTGCGCTGGTGGCTGCTGAGCCATGCCAATCAGGCCGTGGTGCTCAGCCCCGCTGCACTGCGCGCCGATCTGACGTTGCGCATCGCCGAGGCGGCGGCGTTGTACGGGGTTTGAGTGCGCCCGCCGGGCCGTTGTCCGGTTTCGGCGTCTCGTTCATTGCCCCTGTGTTTCCCCTTGTTGTGCGGCGTTGTGACGCAGCGCAACCCCCTCCCTTTGCGCGACGTATGTTGTCGCACACCCTGCGCAGAATGCAGTCATCCATCGCGGAGGGCTGTTTGCACCGCCGGTCTGTATCGAAGCTTGTCTGACCACTTTCGCGCCTGATGTGGCGTTGCGAAAGGCCGGGCGACGCATTGATCGATGGCCGGTGAATCCAGCACGCACCCCGCGGTTCGTTGTCGCAACCACAGGAGTTGGGGATGAAGAAAGCAGGGGGAATTCTGGGCATCATCGGTGGCGTGTTTGGCGTGTTCGCCGCGCTGGTCACCTTGTTCATTGGCGGGGTGGGCGGTGCGTTCCAGGCGAGCGGGGCGGGTACCATCATCGGTCTGGGCTGGGGCGGGTTGGCGTTCTCGTTCCTGAGCATCATCTTCGGGGCGGTGAGCCTGGGAGCACGGTCCCGCACGGTCGGCGTGCTGTTGACGCTGAGCGCGCTGGGCGGTGCCATCCTCGGCGGCACCATGGTGGCCATCTGCATGGTGTTGGCGCTGGTGGGCGGTGTGCTCGCCACGCTCGGCACCAAACCGGAGCCTGCCGGAACCACCCTCGCGCCCTCGGCCATCCCCACGCGGCGACGCGGCAAACTGGGGAAAGTGCTGGGCGCTGTGGCTGCCGTCGTTGCCGTGGCCATCGTCGCCCTAATGGCCATCGGCATCGAGAGCAAGCGGGGTGGCGGCGGGCATGGTTCGCTGACGCCAGCATCGGCACCAGCGCGGTCACCAGTACCGGCACAGTCAACGTCCTCACCTGCCGCAGCGGCTTCGTCGCCCCAGGCGTTTCAGGTGGGGGAGACATTCGCCACCCAGACCTTCCACGTCACCATCACTTCAGCCTCCGTGGTGCACAGCGTGGGCGACCTGCTCACCAGCAAGGCCCCCGCTGGCGCCGAGTATGTGGCGGTCGCCTGGCGCTACACGAATCGCTCCCAGGCGCCGGTCTCCGCGTTCGCCGTGCCCAGTGTGCATCTGCTCGATGCGCAAGGCCATCGCTACGACGCCGACCTGGAGGCGTCCAGCTTCTATGCCGCGCAAATCCATGCCAGCGCCAAGGCGCTCAGCGACGTGAATCCCGGCATCACGCTGACCGATGGTGACGTGTTCGAAGTCAGCTCGACACAGTTCAACCCCGCCACCTGGACGATTCAGGTGCGTGTGGATGGGCAGGACGTGATCGTGCGCTTCCCAGCGTTGTCGTCGACGCAGGCAAGCGCCCCTGTCAAACCGAGTGTGCAGGCGGTAGCGCGTGCTTCGATCCAACCGGCGGTGTCTTCGGCCCCCATGGGTGCGGCGAGCACAGCATCTGAACCTGCATTGCCCGCTGCGCCAGTTGCATCCGCTTCACAGACTACGGCATCACCAACGGCCCCGGCCAGCGTTTCAGCACAGTCTCAGCCGTAGGGGGCAGGACGGCCAGTTTTCGCCAGACTTGGCGCTGCAACCATAGCCTTGACGGGCTGATTCAACAGGAGCGGAGCATGGAAATTTTTGGAACGAGCCGGGCCGTCGCTGGCGTGCAACGACCTGCCATGAAAACACTGGTGATCCACAACACCGCGATGTGAGCTTTCAGCAAGTCTGGGCGGTGTTGGGGCGGACATTCAACTTTCCCATCCAGATCATCCGCCAGATTGCCCTGCAGGCGCATCGGGAGGGCACGGCTGACGTGTTCACAGCCAGCAGGGAGGTCATCGAGGCCAAGAGCAACGTGTGTGATCGGGTGGCCGAGACCGAGGGATGTCCGCAGTTGATGTTCTCAGTGCGGGATGCTTGAGGCTACTGGGTGCTGCTTATTGACGCCGCCAAGCACCTGCTCCGAGTTGTAGATCCGGGAACCCGTTATCCCTTGTCCCCGCCTTTGATTTGTACCGGCACCCCGCGAGGGTGCTGGTGTTTTTGGCGTTCAAGGCGCAGCCGAGAACGATGCTTTTCGGGTCTCGGGCGGAGCCTGAGCAGGTGGGGACGGGGGCACAAACGCAGAAACCGGCAAGCGAAGCGCGGGCGGTTTCGAGGATTGTGACCACGGCCCCCTACCCTGCACTTCTTTCTTGAGTGTTCGGCATGGCGGGATTGAAAACGAGGCAGTGACGGAGCAGTGACAAGGGGCTGACGAAGCCTCGACGAGGCCATCCCGTGGCACTGACTGAGGCATGACGCGACCTCGACGTGGCCTCGACGAAGCCTTGACGGCGGTTTGCGGCCCCCCTCGATAAGCACTCATCATGAATACAGAGTGCGATGCCATGGCCGACGAGCCTGAAAATCAACCCCAAAAGGGTGAAAGAATGAGCGCACGCCAGGCTCTCATCCTTGGCGACCTCAAACGATTCCGTGATGGTGGCCCGATTGCTCGGGTGCATGCCGAAACCATTGGATTGCGCGATGACATCGCCGCGACGATCCACGCCGGCGTACCGATGGAATTGATTGTCGAATCGGTGGTTCGGCGCTGCGGTGTAGACCGACGCGCAGCCATTGAGGGGCTTCGACAAACTCTTGCCGGCATCGGCGTCGAGTTCAAACTTCCTCGCGGCCATCGCCCGAAAAAGACCGCGCTTGGCGAGGATCTGAGCGCGGCGAGGCCGGTCGTGTCTGTGACCACACCTGCGGTCGCACCGCCGCCCGCCTCGCATCCCGCGCCCATGTCCACACCCGCCGCGCCACCACAATCAACCTCAATGGCAGGGGCAAAGAACGATGGGGCTGCACCATGGACGCCGATGCCCGGTGTTGCGCCACCGCCTGGCTCGGTCGGTCCGGTTGGGCCTGGACATGTTGACAAGACAAGCGGCAAGCCCATTCCGCCAGACTGGTTTCATCATCCGCAGACGGATCAGTACCACCCGCCGAAGACAACCATCGACCCCGTCACAGGAAAACTCAACCTCATCCCGGCGGGCATCGTGCGCGGCAATTTTCCTTCGCCCGAGGAACAGCGGCGCGGCCTGCGTCGGGCCGAGGGCTTGTGACCGGTTTGCGGCCCCAGTGCATATCCACTCAGGGCTGGTCGTTCCGGTCATGAACCTGATGGAGAACCACGATGTCACTCAAAACATTCGTCGTCGATGGCGACAAGGGCGGGGTCGGCAAGACCATGGTGTCGCGCCTGCTCGCGGAAACCTACCTGCGGGGCGAGGAACTTGGCTTGCCCAAGTGCCAACTCATGGTGGCGGATGCCGACAAGACCAACCCCGACTTCTGTGGCGAAGGCGGCTATGAGACCTGCGACCAATTCGGCTCCATGCTGGTTGACCTCTCGGCGCCACGCCTGTGGGGTGAACTGGCGAACGACCTTGAGGGTGCCGTTGCCGCATCGGCGCTTGGTGAGGTTCGCGTGGTCATCAATCTGCCAGCAGGCATCGGTGAGCGTTCCTTGCTCTCAGCCGACCGCTCGGCCATCGGCGTGCTGGAGTACCTGCGCGCCGTGCCGGTTTGGGTGATGGGTCGCACCGAGGATTCGATCTCGCAGCTTGAGCGCCGCTGGAAAGAGTTTCCGAAAACTTATGAGCACGGCCTGGTGGTGCTCAATCAGTTCTTTGGAGACAAGGATCGCTTCGTGATGTGGAACAGCTCGCAGGTGCGCCGCGATCTCCTGGATGGCGACTGGAAAGAGGTCGCCATTCCTGAACTCTCCGACCTGACGGTGCAGCGCATCGGGCGCACGCCGTTGTTCAAGGTCGCCAAGGGCGGCACCACCTGGCAAGGCCTGCGGGTCGGGCCGGGCGACGTCATGAATGTGCGCGCATTCACGGGCATGGGAACGTCGATTCTCAAGATCGCTGAAACGATTCCCTCGCTGCACTACAACGGAGAAGCCTGATGAGCCTGTACAAGGATTTGATCGGGGCGCTCGTCCCCGATGGACTGAGCGACCAGCAGGCGGCTGACATCGCGCAGATCATGCAGGCCGGGCAGATCGGCGAAAACGACTCCACGTTGCTGAACTTCCTGCCGGCCTATCTGTTCACCAACCGCCGCGAGCAGGCCCGCGTCGATCAGGAAGCCCTGTTGCGGGCCATCCAGAACGTGAGCACGGGCGGAGTGGATGCCGACCGGCTGGGCAAGGCGGTCGCCCGGCATATCGATGCCACCGAGATCGAGGTTCCGGCCCCGGAGATCGACCCTGCCAAGATCGCCAAGGCTGTGGCTAAAGCGGCCGTGCCGGAGATTCGCGGCGTCATCGAAACTGAACTGAGCAGCCGGGTGCTCAAGCTGGATGCCGAAGCCGCCCATGCCGCGCTACGCGGCGCGGTGTCTGACACGCTGTTCTCCTGGCAGGTGGCGGCCGGTGTCGGTGCGGCGCTGCTGATGGCGATTGCGGCCTACTGGTGGGGCGGCAAGCAGGTGGAATGGCGGGATCAGCCGGTGATCGCGCAGATGCAGAGCCAGATCCAGCAGACGCGCGCCGAGCCGGTTGTGCCCCATCGGCGGCGTTAAAGGAGCATCACATGGAAATCGAAACGCTCAACACGGCATGGAAGATCTGTGCCATCCCCATCCTGGCAATCGCAAGCATGGATCAGTTACTGGCGCTGTACGGCGCAGAGGTCAAGCCCAAACCTGCAATGAGCGCGAAGACGAAGTTGCGCGCGCAATACATCTGTGAGCGCGAACCACGAACTCGCCGCCGCAGTCCGTGAACCCAACCCGGCCAGAGCCGCCCCTGGTCGCTTATCGCCGCGCCCAGCGCTGCAAGTCCCGCCAGTCGCCTTGCACCTGGCGCCGCGCCCGTTGCAGCTTGATGCTGGCGAACGCCACCAGATCAGGGGCCAGCCGTGCAACGAGCCGCCACAACGCGGCGATCAGAACAGCCCACTGCCGCCACCAGCGGCGGAACACGAGCAGCACGGCCGCTGCGCCGAACACGCCCAGCGTCCCACCCAGGTGGTTGCTGACGGCGGCATGGAACACCCAGGCCGCCAGCGCGAAGGGCGACAGCAGGATGACGATGTGCAACGTCAGCCGGGCGTAGGACCAGGAATTCTTGATCGTTGTCCACATGATGATCTCCGGTGGCGGGCTGTTAGCGATGGGTGGCAGCTTCGGCGAGAACCTGTGTCGCCCACTGGTTCAGGCTGACCCCGGTGGATTGCGCGGCAACCAAGGCCGCAGCGTGAAGCGATGGCGGCACACGCAGCATCATGCGGCCCGATGCTGGTTTATCAGGCGGCTTGCCAAGCTTCCGACAGGCTTCCAGGTAATCCTCGACAGACTCCTTGAGCGCAACACGAAGATCCGCCACGGTGTCGGCGTGGAATCCGATGATGTCCCGGATACCCAGCAGCCGGCCCACAAAAATGTTGTCCCGCTCATCGAACTCAATGCGAGCCGTGTAGCCCTTGTGCGTCATGATGTTCATGGTTTAACTCCAATGCTTTCAAGAAACTCTCTGGCCTGCTCGACTTGATACGCCTTGGCCTCTTTCTGCGGGTGCGGCCGATGGAAGACCGTCACCAGATCGCCCCGGATGAAGCGAACGCGGGAACCACGGCCTTCCTCAGCCTGACACCCCGACGCGACCAAAAGGGCTTCGATCCGGGACCATTCCAGCGTCATCGTCGTTGGCTTGGCAAAAACGGCCTCCAGCGTTTTGCGGTGCTTTGAGTTCATCTTGGAATGATAGCACTATGTGCATTCTCACTGCCAATGATTGAAAGCATTTGTTTTGCTGCCACGCGGCATATCCCGGTGTCCACACCACACCGGAGATCGCCGTGCAGCTCCCCTCTCGTCTTGCCCCTGTTCTTGCCGCCGTTACGGCGCTGCTCCTGTCGACCGCTCCACTTGCCGCGCACGCTGGCACACTCAGTCTCGACCTGTCCACGGCGTGCATCCACGACAAAGCTGCTGCCCGCCGCAGCTTGAATCAGGTCAACCCCGGTCTGGGCGTTGCGTACCAGATCACGCCGGATGTCGGGCTATCTGGCGGGTTCTACCGCAACAGCTTCCGGCGAACCAGTGCCTATGCGCTCGCCGCCTGGACACCGCTGCATCTGGCGCTGCCCGCCGGGTTGACGGTTCGCTTGGGATTGGCCGGCGGGCTGGTCAGCGGTTACGCGCACGTCAGCCCGGTTTCTCCGTTCGCCGCTGCGGGTCTGCTCACGCTCCGAACTACGCAAGGCTGGGGCGTCAACATCGTGGCCGTGCCGAACCTTGCCACCAGCTCGGGCTTCGTCGGTCTGCAACTGGTGGCGCCGTTATGAAACCAGCCGCATTGCGTGCGCTACGCCGCCTGCTGACCGTCCTGCTGCCCGCTGTGGCTGCACTGTCCTGGACACTCAGCAGCAAGCCCTACGGCGTTGTCCTGTCGCCTTTGCTCATCATCGGCGTCATGCTGGCGGACGGCCCACGCTGGCGCTTCCTGGCGGCGCTGGCCTACTTTGGCATCGGTGGCGCGGCGCTACCAAGTGAAGTTCAGAACTTCTTCGGCACCGGTTGGATCGTCGGCGTTGGACTTTGGTGGCTGTCCGCCGCCCTGCTCGCCCTGCCCTGGGCCTGGGCAGCGCGCGGCTGGCGTGTGGTCATCGTGCTGCTGATCGAAGCGGTGCCGCCGCTGGGGCTGTTCGGCTGGCTGTCGCCGCTGGCGGTGGCGGGCGTGTTCTATCCAGGACAAGGTGTTCTGGGTTTGGCGCTCGGGCTGTCGACCTTGTGGACCCTGGCGGTGCTGGCAAGGCCAGAATCCACACTGGAGGCCATCACGGCGGCCATGGTGGCGGCGGTGGCGCTGTCGGGTGTGTCGATGTGGGCGAATGCTGCCTACGCGCCGCGCGTCGTGCCCGCTGGCTGGATTGGGGTGGATACGCATGTCGGACGCGAAACCAATGACGTGATGGCCGAGGTCGCACGCAACCAGCGATGGATCAATCAAGCGGATGGGGTGGTGCGCGCCGAAGCAAAGTCAAAGTCAACAGCAGGGGCAAAGGGGTTGGTGGTCGTCCTGCCTGAGGATGTGGCTGGAACCTGGGGGCCAGGGACGGCGGCACAGGTTCGGGCGGCGATGCGGCCTGGGGATGTGTGGCTGGTTGGCGCGTCGGTGCTGTCGTCTAGGCATTGGGATGGGAGTTATCTGAATACCGTGGTGGGCCTTGGCCAGCGCGGCGATGCTGTGCTGTTCGCCTCGCCGGTGCCTGTGCCCGGCGGAATGTGGAAGCCGTGGGATGGTGAGAAGTCCTACACGGCGGCGCAATGGTGGGAGCCGGTGCAGACCATTGCTGGTGTGCGCACCTGGGCTTCGATCTGCTATGACCAGGGCATCACCTGGCCGTGGCTGCAGGCGCTCGTGCAGCGGCCTGCCGTGGTGCTGCGGGTGTCGAACACCTGGTATGAGCCGGCCGGGGCTGTAGCGCCCCGTGTCGAGGTGGCCACGACGGCGATGTGGGCACGGCTCATGGGTGCGGCGGTGGTGACGGCGGTGAACCGGGCCTGACCAGAAAGCCGAAGGGTGTTTCTGCCGCAGGGCGATACCCTCACCGCCGCAGCGCCAGATCGAGGTTTCGGCTCATCTTCTTGTTGGGTTTAGCGCCCGATGCCTGGATCACGGTCTCGCCCTGCCCGTTTGCGGACTTTCGTTCGATCGCGCTCCTGAGCCATGCCATCGAAGGCGAGCGTGCCCAGCCGTGCCGCTTCGTCCTTGACCGCGTTCCAGTCGCGCCACTTCGGGGCCAGGTTCTTGTACTCGCTTAAACGAGCCTCTTCCAGATCGTATGGGAGGGGATCGCTCAACTGAATCTGCAACTGCTGTGTGGCCGACTCTCCGTTCGGCTGGGGATACAGGCGGTCGAAAGGCCGCAAAGCCTCCACCACAGCCTCGTCGCCCATGTGCTCAGCCAGGGCCACGAAATCAAGATAGTCGCGGGTCGCATTGCGCCTGAGGATCAACACACCCTTGATGCGCAGAATCTCGGCTGGGGTGGGTAGGGTCAGCTTTTCGCCAAGGATCTCGGCCTGCGTCGTTTCGAGCGGTTCATCGCGGATCAACTGCCGGACGCCGGTTTCGATGCCGTCAAGGCTGCCGAGAATTTGCACCGGTCGCTGGACCCGCGCTGTCTTCCACCCAGCGACCGACTCCAGGTGCGCAAGAACCGCGTCGAATCGTTGCCGCAGATCGGGCAGGATGTGATCTGCATCCGTCGAGCGCCGATGCCCCGCATACAGCGCCGCGGCCGTGCCACCCACGAGAACGGCTTCGGGAAGGATGCGCTGCAAGCGTGCCGCTGACGTCAGCACGCGCTCCCACTCAGGCAGCGAAACCGTGTCGCCGGACATACTGCGCCCAGAAGTGGTGCCGCTGGGCGTAGCGCTCGGCAGCGTGAGGACGGCATACCCGCAGCACCTTGTCCGCCAGGCGCGAGTCGTCCAGGATGGCGGCGCGCAGGTCTTCCCAATCGTCCCGCTTGCCGCGGGAGATCACGTCGTCGATGGCGGCCAGGGTGTAGTCCTGGTGGTTGAGGTGGCGGTGTTGCATGGTGGCCATTATCGCATCGGGGCGGGGGTTTGCGGCTCAATAAAACTCCGGCCCGACAAAACCCTCGATGGCTGCCGACCGGGTTTCGTAGCGCCACGCCTCGTCGTCGCCGTGCAGCTCGGACCACGGGGTTGCGTTGTCGTTGACCAGCGCCCGGCGAAAGACCTGCTGCATGGCGCTGAGCGCTGCGGCGATGGTGGCGTGGCGCTCGAACAGCACCGGCCTCGGCTGCTCGCGCTCCCACGCAGCAACCAGGAAATGCGGGTCTTTCAGCATGGGCTCGCGCAGGTAGACGAACAGGCCCAGTTCCTGCGCCGTCGGCTCGCGTGATGCCAGCATTTCCAGGCGCATGGTTTTGCAGGCCTTGGCGGTCTCGGGGTCTAGCCACTGCCTCTCGCCAATCTGGCGAAGCCCGTGGTTGCGGATGGTTTCATTGCGCGCCTTGCGCGGGGTGGTGTTTGTCGCTGCGTGGTTCATCGTGTTCGTGGTGTTCATGGCATATCCTTTGTTGCATCGTTCGGTTTGGGCGGGGCGTAGCGCGCAGATCACGATGGCGGGGCCGTTGCGCCCAAGCGCCAGCGCCGATGCGCGCCATCGGGAGCGTCAGCAAAGTGTGCGCCGTGGTGGTCGTGCTCGGACGGTGTGGCGCCAGGGCGCTGCCCGCCGCCGCGAGGACCCGGGTCGTCCGGGTCATCATCGTCGTCGCATCGCTGCGCCAGGCTGGCCTCGATCTCCGCAGCCACCTGCTGCAGCATGTCCTCGATCGCGGCTGTGGCCCAGTCATCAGAGTGGTCGTCGACGGCAACTTCCACTGCAACAGCAGGGGCAAAGAAAATCTTTTCTTGCCCCTGCTTTTGGGTTTCTGTGACAGTGATGCACTGCGCCGAATTCCCTCTATAAGAGTCTTTATGGGAATTCGGCGCAGTCGTTTCCGGTGTGAAGCCGGGTGCGGAACTGTCCATTGATACCGGCTCAGCCACCGGTGCTGTGGCATGGCCACCGCTGGTGAGGGAGTCGTTCTCTTGCCCCTCGCCTGAACCGTAAGCTGTAGCCGTTTCCGGCATGGCGTCGATGGCCACGGCGGGGTCGATCTTCGAAGCCCGCACGCGAGTTGCGGGTGAGAGTGTGCCGCTTGCGCGAAGTTCCCTGATCCGCGCGCGGATCGAATCCGTCGATGCGCAGCGCCGCAGCCCGACCAACGCGGCGCGCACGCTGCGCTCGCTCACGGACAGGCCGGCCGCCTGGACCATCTCAATTGCGGCATTCACCGCCCCCTGATCAACTTTCGGCCCAGCAATGCTGCGCGGGTTGCGCTTGCGGTCATGGATCACGACACCGTACTTGGTCATCGCCGCGTCCATCTCGATGGTCTGGATACCACCCCAAAGCTGGACTTGCAGCGGGGCGGCATCCCGAGGGTGATTCACGGCCCGGTTGCGGCCGATGCCTTGCGCCAGGGTCTGCGCATATTCATCGAGCAGCCAGGCGCGCACTTCAGGCATGCGCGGCAGAGGCGGGCCGTCGGCGTCCGGCTTGTCCTTGTCCATGACCCTATCCCATGCAGGCCGCTGGATACCACAGTCGGCCAGGGCAGCACGGGTGGCGGCATACAGCCCAGCCAGCGATTCCTTGGAGAGCAACGGCATGCCGACCAGCGCCAGATGCCGCCCGCCCCAGAGGTCCAGCCCCCGATCATGCCTTCCAAACCATCCGATCGGCACACCGGTTTCGGCCTCGAATTGCTGCGCGGCCACCTGTGTCGCATCGTCGGCCTGGTGCGCGACCTGAGAGTAACGGAGGTAGGCCTTATGGGCGATGATGGCCGCCGGCTGCGGCAGTTGTGGCGCGATCAGGTCACGGATTTCCGCCAGGTGCGCCCGCGCCTCGTCGGGATACGCGGCTTTTTTCACATCCCCGCGGGCATACAGATGCCCGGTCATGCGCGTGACGTGCATGTTCTGGCTGGCAGTTGCCTCGTGGATGCGCCCGCCCCGCGCCTGGATGAACTGGCGTATCGCCAGGCTCATCGTGGCGTCGAGGAAAATGATACTGCCCTTGTCCCGCGCCCACTCGATGATCGGGCTGGTCTCATAGATGAACGCTGCGCCTTTTTCCTGCCGCGTCGTGCCCGCCTGACAGTTGCGCGCCAGGGTGGACAGCGCTCGCAAGGGAATGAAGAAATCGTCGTCCGCGTGGGAATAACTCACCTTCTCCCACCTTGCTGTGCCTGCGGTCGACCCACCGGCTTTCGTCACCCGTTTCTGCATGTCGATCACGCGCTGCGTGTCGATGGGCTGATCCCCAGCGATCTGCGCGCCAACATCGCGAAACAGTTTGTCGACCTCTGGCACCAGTTTTCGCATCGCACGTGCGCGGCCAAGTTCTTCAGTCTCGGCCTGGTTTGGATCTTTTTTCTTCCCCAGCAATTGGATCGTCTTCTCCAGGCGCTCCAGCAGGCCATCGAGCCGGTTGCGCCAGACCTTCACATCGCCAGCGTCGATCTCCACCTCGCGCGCCATGGGGATGTGCTCATCCACGATGACGAGCCTTTGGGCTTGATGCATGATCGCGCCGGACATCGGGTCGACTTCGCGCCAGTCGGCCATCGCCTCGCTGAACGCGGCGATCGGCGCCACCAGAATCGGCGCGGCAAGCTGCCTGGGCAGGCCACGAAAGAGGAACTGGCACGGCGGCGTCTTCGCCGGATCCATGCCGCGGGCATTGAAGAAGTCGGACGCGCGCTGGAGGCGCATTGCATCTCGACTTACGAACTGCAGTACGCCGGTATGGCCGTTGGGGCATTTGCCGCACAGCCCTTGGGCTGGCTTGTGGTTCTGGTCGCCCGCATCCGACACGCGCTCCAGGCGGTAGCAGGCATGCGGCCCTGGGTCGCACGGGGCTTCGTTGGGCTTGCTCTCGGCTGGTGCGCGACGGCCCTGGTAGACCACGGCCCCAAAGGGTTTCAAACGCTCGGAGTACTCCTGGGCGAGCTGGTGGGTTGGCACCAGGATGACTACCGGCAAGCCCTTGGAATAGGCGGTTTCGATGACCGGTGTCACGCCTACGCTTTTGCCGATGCCGGGAATCGCCGCGATGCCCAGCGGGGGCAGGGGTGCCGGACTGGGGCGCTTTGGCGAGCCGGTGGACTTGACGCGCCGGTTCGTCTCACGGATGTCGTCGTCCGCCGCGATCCTCGCGGCATGCTGACGAAAGTATTCAGCCAGCGCCGCATCCACCGCGTCACGTACGGGCTGTAGTTCGGCGGCCCGTGCCTCACGGGCCGCCAGCGTGATGGGGTTGAGAGGGAAGTCATGCGCGCCCATGTCCGCTCCTGATGGGGTAGACAGGGGTATGGTGTGGACACGGCAATCTGCGGCAGACAAGGCAACGGCCAGGCCCGCCGCCAGGGTGGCGGTGGTGGGCATGGTCGGACCTCAAGCTTTGCTTTTGTGCTTGCAGGTCGAAGGGACGCCAATCTTACTTCCGCTCGGCCGTCCGCGCTTGGGTTTGGGTTTGATGGTGGCGTCAGCCGCTGCTGGAACAGGAGATGGTGGCACGCCGGTATCGATCACCAGAAACCCAGCCTCGATCGCCAAAAACCGAGCCACACGCTCCACCCGTGTCTTGTGGGCGCGACCCACAACTTGAGCGTAAAGCCGCCACCTAGGGTGGTGGTCTTTACCTCGCCCAACTGAGGAAGCGAGCGAGTTGGCGTTTTTCAGACCGACAGCCAGCGCGATCTGCGAGCTTGTCAGGTAGTCGAAGTCGCCGATTTTCGCCCTGATTTCCCCGACAAAATTTTGAATGATTTGAAATTCATCTTGCATGTTGGCCTCGCAAACAGAGGCGCAATTTCCCGGTGGGTGGGCTATACGACTGACTCTTTGCGTCTGGGCCTCAAGCGCGCGGCTCGGGATTGTGAAGAGTGCGCCAAACAAAAAGGCCGCACGCGCGCATGACCAGCGCGGGGCGACCTTTTCGTGAAACTAGGGTGAAACTGTGTGGTGGCCGCCTGCGTCAGTCGCGAGCAGCGATTGGCTGCTGGGCCAAAATGCGTGGGGTGAGGTACACGAGTGTCTGGTTGACACCTAAACCCTGGGGGGACCAAGCCAGAAATAGGTGGAGAATGCTGCTGACAGTGTTGACAGCGGTTTCGGCTAGAGCCAGCATTGAGCTGGCCGTTTTCTTCATCTCTTCAGCAATCCTGAACGCCGCCAGCGCCGTCTCGGCAGCCCTGTTTTTCAGATCTCGCTCAAAATAAATGAGCGGCAACATCAGCAGGATCGGCAGAAGTCCGAGGGTCAAAACCAGCATCGTCGCCGGCAGACCGGCGAAGGCCGCCTGACCCCAAGCCAAGCCCGCGGCGTGCTGATGGACCGCATCACCCAGCCACGCCGCAGTCGCCAGCACAAACAAAGTCCAAAAAAACCACCACATGCGAGGCGTCCAGACCTTGACCAGGTCCCTGGCCTCCCTCTTTCGCTGGCGTGCGGCTTTTCCCATATCTTTCATTCTGCTTGATGACCGTTCGTCAATTCAAACGGTATTTTTCTATTGATATACGCACATCAATAGAAAACATCAATAACACCATGGCGAATGCATAGCATAACTAAAACAATGTTTCACGTCCATCAGGGATTTCATCATTGCATCAGACTATGGCATTAAATTGCCAATAGTTTTTCTGGTCGGCCGAGATGGCACCGCGCCGCTGCAGTGGATCGATCAGGCGGCTTGGCGGATGTGCATATCCACATGAATGTCGCTGTAGGGACACACGACGCCGCCGCCAGGCGTGCGCTCGAACAGCCCCAGATCCGTGAGCGCGTTCACATCCTCATGCACGCGCTTGACATCGCGGCCCATGCGCCGCGCCAGTTCACGCAGGGGCAGTTCCCCTGCGCCTTGCATCGTTCTCACCATGTCCCAACGTTTCTCGGTGAGGCGGCCGAAGAATAGGGCGGGTGTTTCAAAGTTGAGGAATTCCCCAAGGTAGCGATCTGCCGCGAATCCAGCGCGCGCGGCTTCGCGCAGCCCAGCCCAACCCTGTTGGCGAACGGTGATGGTCAGTGTGCGTTGTTCCATGTTTCCACCTCGATCTGGAAATCGTCGATCAGGCGATCCACGTCCACGAACTGGTACGGACATTCCAGCGCGCCAACGTGCTTGTGATCGCCCTTGCCGCGCTCGTTGTCGAACCCGACGACACGTTCACCATCCACCACGTAGGCCAGTCGGTACTTGAACGCGTGGGGGCTGGGCGGAACCGGCTGCGGCAAGCGCCATACCACCATCTCGACAAGGCCACCTTCGCGCAAGACGTTGCGGATTCGAGTGACGAGTTCAACCTTCGCTTGCATGTTGGCCATTATGCCAACACTTGAGCTTGATGTCTACGTTCGTGCTGGGTCGGGGATCGCACGAAGCGAAGGCATGCCTTCAGCGTCCGTCGCCGCTGCGTAACCCAAGCAGTCGAGTGGCTCGCCAGTAAGAACTGAAAATCCACAAAAAGAAAAAGCCGTTGAAAATCAACAGCTTAGAAAGAATAATTGGTGGAGCCGGGGGGAATTGAACCCCCGTCCGCAAACTCTCTGCTGCAAGCTCTACATGCTTAGTGCCATCATTTGGTTTTAACCGCCAGGACGCAGATGGACATGCTTCCTGGCTAGCGATCCGCTGAATTTAACGAGACTGCGCGCGGCGCACAGACTAGCGATCTGATGTGAATGACCTTGCAGGTGTTGCCACCCCGGCCCATCAGCGTGCCGTTGCAAGGCTCGCGGCAATTAAGCTGCGAGTGCGAAACTATCGTCGTTCGCGTTTAACTTTGTTTCCAGTGGATTTACGAGCTTACTGGTGCTCGGCATGCACTCCACAGCGTCAACATTCACGTCGAAACCAGGTCGGCCCCAAAATGAATATGTTAACGCAATCGCCACCATGGCGCAGGCAGGCCAGGCCATGGCCCTCACGGCGGGGCGGTTCGTCCTCGGCATTTCATTTCGGACGCCTGGCTTGACTCTGGGTGCGGCTTGCTGTGCCGCACTCGGTTGAATACGCCAGCAGCGGCCTGCCGCTTCAAAACCCTATGATTCCCGCATGCCTGCCTTCGCCACCTGCCTGCCGCCATCATGCTGAGAGCCTGCCTGCGGCGTTACGGGCTGTGGCTGACCGTGGCCCTGTTGACCCTGCTGGCCATCGCCGTGTCGGCGGGCATCGCCAGCGGCATGACTTACGGCGTGCTGGATGGCACGATGACGCGGTCGGCCTGGATCATCACCCTGCTGACGCCGGCGCTGATTGCGCCGGTGATGTCGGGCATCACCCTGCGCCTGCTGCAGCAGCTTGACCGCGCCCACACCGAACTGCACGAGGTCATTCACCGCGACCACCTGACCGAGCTGCATAACCGGCGCTATTTCATGCAGATGTTGCACGAGGAAGTGGAACGAACGCGGCGGGAGGACACGGCTTTTGCCCTGGCCATCGTGGATGTCGACGATTTCAAGTCCATCAACGACCGCTTCGGCCATCTGGGTGGCGACGAAGTGCTGCGCCAGATTGCCCGGACCTGCCGTGCCGCGGTGCGCGAATCCGACGTGGTGGCGCGCATCGGCGGTGAGGAATTCGCCTGCCTGTTCCGCGCCAGCGAACTGGACGCCGCGGAGCAACTCGCCCAGCACCTGCTGCAGCGCATTCGCGACCTGAAGCTGCAATTCCAGGGCGTTCCGCTGGCCATTTCGGTGAGCATCGGCCTGACTGGGGTGCATGGCCCGCAGGCAGACCTGGGCAGCGCGCTGCGCCTGGCCGACAACGCCTTGTATGCGGCCAAGAGCGCCGGCAAGAACCGCCTCGAATCCACGCCGCGCAGGCGGCCTGAGCCCGCTGGCACGGCCTGCAACAGGCGTGCGGGCCGTGCCAGGGCACTCAGGCCGCGCGGGGTTCCATGACAATGGCAGCTTCACGATGAACTGAGAGTTGCCACAGATGTGTGGATTTTGCGGAGAACTGCGTTTCGACGACCTTGCTGCCGACCTTGCCGCCGTGGCGCGCATGTCGGCGGCGCTGGCACCGCGCGGGCCAGACCATGCCGGTCACTGGGACGCGGGGCCACTGGCCTTTGGCCATCGGCGGCTGTCCATCATCGATCTCAGCGCGGCGAGTGATCAACCCATGCGCGACGCCGACACCGGCTGCGTGCTGGTGTTCAACGGCGTGCTCTACAACTACCGTGAACTGCGCGCCGAACTGCTGGCCGCCGGCCAGCGCTTTGCCTCACAAGGCGACACCGAAGTCATTCTGAAAGCCTACGCCGCCTGGGGCGTGGACTGCGTGCGGCGCTTCGAAGGCATGTTCGCTTTCGCCCTGTGGGACCCACGCGACGCCAGCCTGCTGCTCGCCCGCGACCGCTTCGGCATGAAGCCGCTGTACCTGGCGGAAGACGGGCGCCGCCTGCGCTTCGCCTCCAGCCTGCCGGCGCTGCTGGCCGGTGGTGGCGTCAACACGGCGATCGACCCCATCGCCCTGCACCACCTGTTCACCCTGCACGCCGTGGTGCCCGCGCCGCGCACCATTTTGCAAGGCGTGCGCAAGCTCGAACCGGCCCACACCCTGCGCCTGCGGCGCGATGGCAGCCGCCGACTGCAACCCTACTGGAGCCTGCAGGCCCAACGTCCAAGCCCGGTGCCGAGCGAGGCCGAGTGGCTGCAGCGCACCCGCGCGGCGCTGCGCAGCGCGGTGGACAGTCATGTGCACGCCGCCGATGTCCCGGTGGGCGTGCTGCTCTCGGGCGGGCTCGATTCCAGCCTGCTGGTGGGCCTGCTGGCCGACCATGTGCATGACCTGCGCACCTACTCCATCGGCTTCGAGAGCCTGGGCGGCGACACCGAAAAGGCCGACGAGTTCGAATATTCCGATCTCGTCGCCCAAGCCTTCGGCACCCGCCACCACAAGCTCAGCATCCCCAACAGCGCGGTGCTGCAGCGCCTGCCGCAGACCATCGCGCGCATGACCGAGCCGATGTTCAGCCACGATGTTGTGGCCTTCGACCTGCTGGCCGAATGGGTGGGACGCGACGTGAAAGCCGTGCTCGCCGGCCAGGGGGCGGACGAAGTGTTCGGTGGCTATTTCTGGTATCCGAACATGCAGGCCGAAACCGGCCTGCCCTTGCAGCGCTTCGCCCGCCATTACTTCGACCGCAGCCATGCCGAGTGGCTGCAAATGATCGCGCCAGAATTCCATGTGCCGGATATGACGTCCGTGTTGGTGGAGCAGGCGCTGGCCCGGCCCGGCGCCGACACCTTCCTCGACCAGGTGCTGCGTTTCGATGTCACCACCCTCATCGTCGACGACCCGGTCAAGCGCGTGGACAACCTGCCCATGGCCCACGCGCTGGAGTTGCGCGTGCCTTTTCTCGACCGCGCGCTGGTGGAGCTTGCGGCCAGCATGCCGCCCGAATTCAAGCTGCGCGAGGGCGGCAAATTCCCGCTCAAGGCGGTGTCGCGCGGCCTCATTCCCGACACCGTGATCGACCGCCCGAAAGGCTATTTCCCGGTGCCCGCACTCAAGCATGTGCGCGGGCCATTCCTGCAGCGCATGCGCGAGCTGCTCGACTCGGCCGCCTGCCGCAACCGTGGCCTGTACCAGCGCAGTTTCGTCGACAAACTGCTCGCCGCGCCCGAGGCGCCGGAGCACTTCACCCGCATCAACGGCAGCAAGCTGTGGCACCTGGCCTTGCTGGAATGGTGGCTGCAAGTCCATGTGGACGGCGCCCCGGCCTGAACCCGCATGCCCCACCCCATGATCGACCACCTCAATCGCGACTGTTTCTGCATCAGCCTGGACCGCCGGCTGCTGTCCCACGCGCTTGAATCCGCGCTCGGCCAGCCCGGGCTTTACCAACTGGTGCAGCAGCGCAACCCGCATCTGTTCTCGGCCCAGCCGGTGTTCGTCACCGGCCGGCATGCGCAGCGCATGCGCGCCGTGGTGCAGGCGGTGGAAGTCGTTGCCGCCCTGCCCGCCTACCAGCGCGCCGTGCTGGCCGCAGCGCCCGCCGCCGCGCAGCACGACCCCGGCAACCCGGGCGTGTTTCTCGGCTTCGACTTCCATCTGGAAGCCGACGCCCTGCACCTCATCGAGATCAACACCAACCCCGGCGGCGCCCTGCTTTCCGCGGCGCTGGCGCGGGCGCAGCGGGCCTGCTGCGAGGAGATGCAAGGCTTGGTGCCCAGCGCCGCGTCGGTCGACGCGTTCGAAGCCGGCATCGTCGCCATGTTCCTGCGGGAGTGGAGCCGAGCCGGACGCGCAGGCAAGCCCGAGCGCGTCGCCATCGTCGACACCGCGCCCAACGAGCAATATCTCTACGCCGAATTCCTGCTGTTCGCACGGCTGTTCGAGCGCGCCGGCATCGAGGCCGTGATCACCGACCCCGGTGAACTCCGCACCGAGGCGGGGCGCTTGTGGCATGAGGCGAAGCGCATCGATCTGGTCTACAACCGCCTGACCGATTTTGCCCTCGACGCCCCCGCCCACATCGTGCTGCGCCAGGCTTGGGAATGCGACGCTGCCGTCATCACCCCCCACCCCCGCGCCCATGCCTTGTTCGCCGACAAGCGCAACCTGGCGCTGTTGTGCGATGCGCCCCGGCTGCGCGAACTGGGTGCGAGCGCCGAGACTGCCACCTTGCTCGCCGCGCATGTGCCGCAGACCGAAATCGTCACCGCGGACAATGCCGCACGCCTGTGGGCCGAGCGTCGCGGCCTGTTCTTCAAGCCCTGGGCCGGCTTTGGCAGCCGCGCCGCCTACCGCGGTGCCAAGCTCACCAAAAGCGTGTGGGCCGAGATCGTGCAAGGCGATTACGTCGCCCAGGCGCTTTCACCCCCCGGCGAGCGACGCATCGGCGATGCCACGTCTGCGCAACCTCTCAAGTTCGACCTCCGCGCCTACGCCGACGCCGGCCAGGTGCAGTGGTTTTCCGCCCGCCTTTACCAAGGCCAGACCACCAACTTCCGCACACCTGGAGGCGGCTTCGCCCCGGTGTACACCGAGCCGGCCGCAACGATCGCTGCGGCGTTTCAACCCCGGCCGATGCCGTAATAGGACAGCCCTGCGGCGCGCACGGTTTGCGGGTCCCAGAGGTTGCGGCCGTCGAACACCACCTTGGCGCGCAACTGCGATGCAAGCTGGTTGAAGTCAGGCGAGCGAAAGGCGTGCCATTCGGTGACCACGGCCAGGGCGTCGGCACCCTGCAGCGCCGACTTGGCGTTCTTCGCCAGGGTCAGCCCCGCGCGCTCACCCCAATGCCTGGCGGCGGATTCCATCGCCACCGGGTCGAAAGCCTGGACCTTGGCGCCGGCACCCAGCAGCGCTTCGATCAGGTCGATGCTGGGGGCGTCGCGCATATCGTCGGTGTTGGGCTTGAACGCCAGGCCCCAGATGGCGAAGGTCTTGCCCTTCAAGCCGTCGGCGGCGAAATGGGCCGAAATTTTCTCGAACAGGCGCTGCTTCTGGCGCTGGTTGACGGCGTCCACCGCCTCGGCCAGTTCGGCGTGCAGGCCGGCCTCGTGGGCCATGAACGTCAGGGCCTTCACGTCCTTGGGGAAACACGAACCGCCATAGCCCGCGCCGGCGTACAGGAAGTGGCTGCCGATGCGATGGTCCACGCCCATGCCCAAGCGCACCTGCTCGATGTCGGCGCCCACGGCTTCGGCCAGGCGCGCCAGCTCGTTCATGAAGGAAATGCGCGTGGCCAGCATGGCATTGGCGGCGTATTTGGTGAGTTCGGAACTGGCCGGGTTCATCACCATGATTTTTTCGTGGTTGCGGTTGAACGGACGGTACAACTCGCGCATGACGGCAACGGCGCGTTCGTCGCTGCTGCCCAGCACGATGCGGTCGCCACGGGTGAAGTCCTCGATGGCCGAGCCCTCTTTCAGGAACTCGGGGTTGCTCACCACGCTGACCCAATGCTGCACGCCGCGCTTGGCCAGCTCGACGTTGATGGCGCCGTGCACCATGGCCACGGTCCCCACCGGCGCGGTGGATTTCTGCACCACCACCAGCGGGCCATCCACAGTGCGGCCAATCTCGGCGGCGGCACCGCGCACCTGGCTCATGTCGGCCTGGCCGCTGGGCAGCGGCGGCGTGCCCACGGCGATGAAGCAGACCTGCGCATCCTCCAGCCCCTGTTCCAGGCTGGACACGAAGCGCATGCGCCCGGCCTCGGCGTTGCGCGCCACCAGTTCGCTCAGGCCCGGTTCGTAGAACGGCACCTGGGCCTTGGCCAGCGCGGCGATGCGGCTCGGGTCACGCTCGACGCAGGTGACGGTATTGCCCACTTCGGCAAAGCAGGCGGCAGTGACCAAGCCCACATAGCCGGCGCCGATGACGGTGACTCGCATGAAGACATCCTCTCCAGGTTACGAAGCGCGGCTTCCGAGTTCCTTGGACCCCATCGGGGGCAGTGCAGCCGGGGGCTCGGTAGGTCGCAATAGCGCGTTATTGTGCAATGATGACATGACGTGCGCCGCACCACGCGTTCGATGCCAAGTCACGCCCGGAGCGTCCGCCAGCGCAGGCGCCGCGATGGCTTGACGCACATCAAGCGGTCTGCGGCGGCGCAGCATTACAAACGATGCAGATCCGCTTCAGGAGATGGGCATGAAGTCAAACACGCAACCCCGTCCGGCCCGACGTGGCGAACCGCGCAGGGTGATCGTGAGCGCGGCGTCAAGACGCAAGCCCGTCGAGCCCCAGTCGGCGCCGGGGCGGGTTGAAACCGGCCGCATGCACCCGATGCAACCGGCCCAACCGGCGCAGCCTGCATCGGCACCCGAGCGGCCATCGCCCTTGCCGATCCAGCCGATTCCAGCCGTGTCCCCGCTGGCGCCACCACCACGGCCTGACGCAGGACTGGCGGATCTCATCGACCACGCCGCCCATGCCATGCAGGCACGGCGCACCCTGGGGCTTTCGCCCGCGGCCTTGGGCCTGGCTGCGGCCGACTGGTGGGGCCACCTCGCTGCCTCCCCCGGCAAGCGCCTGGCGCTGGCCAACCATGCTCTGCGCCAGACCGCCGCCTATGCCAACTATGCCGTGCGTGCCATGGGTCATCGTCCGGGTGAATGCGGCACGCCGAGTTGCATCGGCGCAAGCCCGAACGATCCCCGCTTTGCCGACCCGGCCTGGCAGCGCTACCCCTTCAACCTGCTGCAGCAAGCCTTCCTGCTGCAGGAAGACTGGTGGCGCGAAGCCACCACCGGGGTGCATGGCGTTTCGGCGCATCACGAACAGGTGGTGGCCTTCGCCGCACGGCAATGGCTGGACATGCTCGCGCCCAGCAACTCGCCGCTCACCAACCCCGAGGTCATCGACGCCACGCTCGAGCACGGCGGCATGAATCTGCTTGCGGGCATCAAGGCGTGGATGGACGACGCACAGCGCGCCGTCACGGGTCAGCCTCCCGCGGGCACGGAACACTTCATCCCTGGCAGGGAGGTGGCCGCCACGCCGGGGAAGGTGGTGCTGCGCAACCGGCTGATCGAGTTGATCCAGTACAGCCCGAGCACGCCGCGGGTGCGCGCCGAGCCGGTGTTGATCGTGCCGGCGTGGATCATGAAGTACTACATCCTGGATCTGTCGCCGCAGAATTCCCTCGTGAAATACCTGGTCGACCAAGGCCACACCGTGTTCATGATCTCGTGGAAAAACCCCACCAGTGATGACCGCGACCTCGGCATGGACGATTACCTCAAGCTCGGCCCGCTGGCGGCGCTCGATGCCGTGCTGCGCATCGTGCCCGGCCACAAGGTGCACGCCGCCGGTTACTGCCTCGGCGGCACGCTGCTGGCCATCGCTGCGGCGGCTCTGGCGGCGAAAAAAGACACGCGCCTGGCCACGGTGACGATGCTGGCGTCGCAGACCGACTTCACCGAGCCCGGCGAGCTGTCGTTGTTCATCGACGAAAGCCAGGTGAGTTTCCTCGAAGACATGATGTGGGCGCAGGGGTATCTGGACACCACGCAGATGGCCGGCGCTTTCCAGATGCTGCGCTCTTACGACTTGGTCTGGTCACGCATCACCCGCGACTACCTGCTCGGCGAACGCCGCCCACCCAACGACCTGATGGCCTGGAACGCCGATGCCACGCGCATGCCGTTTCGCATGCACAGCGAATATCTGCGCGGCCTGTATCTGCGCAACGATCTGGCCGAAGGCCGCTGGAAGGTGGACGGCCAGGCCGTCACCGTGGAGAACGTGCCGCAGCCGTGGTTCGTCATCAGCACCGAAGCCGACCACGTCGCGCCATGGCGCTCGGTCTACAAGATTCACTTGCTGGCCGACAGTGAAATCACCTTCGTGCTCACCAGCGGCGGCCACAACGCCGGCATCGTCAGCGAGCCGGGGCACCCGCACCGGCACTTCCGCTGGGCCACGCAGGCGCACGACGCAGCCTTCCTCGCCCCGGAACAGTGGCTGGAACAGGCAGCGCTGGAAGCGGGCTCGTGGTGGCCGCGCTGGCACGATTGGCTGGTGGCGCACGGCAGCGGCATGGCGCCACCGCCGCGCCTGGGCGCGCCCGAACTGCCGCCGCTGATGGACGCGCCCGGGAGTTATGTGCTGCAGCGCTGAATCCGACTGACCCCAAGTGACCATGAGAGCTTCATGACCGAACTGATCGAAAACCGCCCGTTGGCTGAACTCAAGATCGGCGACAGCGCAAGCCTGACGCGCAACTTCACCATGGACGACGTACAGACCTTCGCATTGATGTCGGGTGACGTGAACCCCTCGCATGTGGACGCCACCTTCGCCGCCAGCGATCCCTTCCACAAGATTGTGGCGCACGGCATGTGGAGTGCGGCGCTCATCTCCAACGTGCTGGGCACGCAGCTGCCGGGGCCGGGCACGGCCTACCTCGGCCAGAACCTCCAATTCCTCAAGCCCGTTTTCCTGGGCGACACGGTGCGCGTCACCGTGACCGTGGCCGCCATCGACACGCCCACCGGCCACGCCCCGCGCGCCACCCTGCATTGCCGCGTGGTCAACCAGCGCAACGAAACCGTGGTGCAAGGCGACGCCCAGGTGCTGGCGCCGACTGAAAAGATCAGCCGCCAGCGGGTCCATTTGCCGCGGCTGGAATTGCGCGACCCCGGCGTGAAGCTGCGCGCGCTGGTCGCGCAGGCCCAGGCTGCCGCCAGCGGCCGCGCACCGCTGGCGATGGCGGTTGTGCATGCGGTCGACGCCGTGTCGCTGGGCGGCGCGGTGGATGCGGCGCAGGCCGGGCTCATCGCCCCGGTGTTCGTCGGCCCCGAGGCGAAGATCCGCGCCGCCGCCGTCGCCGCCGGCATCGACCTCGGCCCCTACCCCATCGTGGCCACCGAGCACAGCCACGCGGCGGCGGCGAAAGCCGTGGCGATGGCACGCGCCGGCGAGGTGCAGGCGCTGATGAAAGGCTCGCTGCACACCGACGAGCTGATGCACGCCGTGGTCGACGCCGAGAATGGCATGCGCACGGCGCGGCGCATCAGCCATGTGTTCGTGATCGACGCCGTGGGCCAGCCGCGCCTGCAACTGCTGACCGATGCGGCGGTGAACGTGACGCCCGACCTGGAGGCCAAGCGCGACATCGTGCAAAACGCCATCGATCTGGCGCATGCCCTGGGCATCGCGCAACCCAAGGTCGCCATTCTTGCCGCGGTCGAGACGGTCAGCTCCAAGATTCCCTCCACCATCGACGCCGCGGCACTTTGCAAAATGGCCGATCGCGGCCAGATCCAAGGCGGCCTGCTCGACGGCCCGCTGGCCTTCGACAACGCCGTGTCCAAGCGCGCGGCGCAGACCAAGGGCATCATCTCGGAAGTGGCCGGCGACGCCGACATCCTGGTCGCGCCCGACCTGGAAGCCGGCAATATGCTGGCCAAACAACTCGAATACCTGGCCGAGGCCAAGGTCGCCGGCATCGTGCTAGGCACGCGCGTGCCGGTGGTGCTCACCAGCCGCTCCGACCTGCCCGATGCACGCATGGCGTCTTGCGCGCTGGCGGTGTTGCTGGCGGCAGCCACAAGACCGCCAGCGTCCACATCGCAAGATCCAATGACCAGCGCATGACGTCCACCATCCTCTGCTTCAACGCGGGCTCATCCAGCCTGAAGTTCGCGTTGTTCGATGCCGAGGCCACGCGCCACCCATCGGGCCTGCCCGTGGCCATGCTGCGCGGCGAGATCGACGCGCCGCAGGGCAAGCCCATGCTCAGTTATGCCCGCGCCGGCCAGACCACCGAAAGCCTGGCGCCAGGGGCCGTGCGCGGCGACATCGGCGCCGAAACCGCGTGGCTCATCGCCTGGCTCGCGCGCACTTGCGACGCACCCCGGCCCATCGCCGTGGCGCACCGCATCGTCCACGGCGGGCTGCACTACACCAAAGCCGTGCGCATCACGCCCGAGGTGTTCAGCGACTTGCAGGCGCTCACCAGCCTCGCCCCGCTGCACCAGGGCCCAGGACTTGCCGGGGTGCAGGCGGCGCAGGCCGTCTTGCCCGAAGCCGTGCAACTGGCCTGTTTCGACACGGCCTTCCATGCAGGCCATACGGATGCCGAGCGGCGCTACGCGATTCCGCGCAGCTGGCACGATCGCGGCTACCAGCGCTACGGCTTTCACGGGCTGTCGTTCGAGGCCATCAGCCGCCGCCTGCCGGCCGTGTTGGGCGAGCGCGCGCAAGCTGCGGTGCTGGTGGCGCATCTGGGCAGCGGCGCCAGCCTGTGCGGCATGCGCGGCCTGCAAAGCGTCACCACCACCATGGGGTTCACCGCGCTCGACGGCTTGGTGATGGGCACGCGTTGCGGCGCGCTCGACCCAGGCCTGGTGCTGCAATGGTTCCAGCACGACCAGCTGAGTGCCGACGACGTGGAAACCCTGCTGTACCAGCGCAGCGGCCTGCTCGGCGTCTCCGGGATCAGCGCCGACACGCGCGACCTGCTCGCCAGCAAGGACCCGCGCGCGAAGCAGGCGGTGGATCTGTTCGTCGCCAGCATCGTGCGGCAAGTCGGGGCTGTCGCGACCACGCTCGGTGGGCTGGATGCGCTGGTGTTCACCGGCGGCATCGGCGCGCACCAAGCCGCCATTCGTGCCGCCGTGGTGCAGCGCCTGGCCTGGCTGGGGCTGGGCATCGACGCCGCAGCCAACAGCTCGGGGCATCTCAACATCGCCTCCGGCTCCAGCCGCATTCCCATCCTGGCGCTGCCCACCGACGAAGAGGCGGTGATGGCGGCGCAGGCCGCTGCCCTGGTCGCGCCCGCCAGCGCTTGAAGCCATGACCGACGCCCTGCCCCCGCTGCTGCTGCAGTTCGCCGCAACCGTGCTGCTGAGCTTCGTGCTGGGGCTGGAGCTGCACAGTTACCGCAGGTCGCAGGATGAAGGCATCGGCTTCGGCACCACGCGCACGCTGACCCTGATCGGCGCCATCGGCTTCGTGCTGTGGCTGCTCGACGGCGTTCAGGCCAACGTCGGGGCGCCGCAAGTTTTTCTGCACCCTGCGAATGGTGGGACGGCTGCAGCCATCGCCTCGGATCTGCTGGGCACGCGCGGGCTTTATCTGGCGGGACTGGCGGTGCTCGCCGTCTGGCTGGCGGTGGACTTGTGGCCGCGCGTGGCGCGAAGCACGCGTGCGGCGAGTCAGCCTGCCGACAACGGCGGCGCGTTGCTGCCGTCGCTCATCGCCCTGGTGGCTTACGCCCTGGGGCCGCTGGTGCTCACCCAGCCCGATTGGTTCGTGGCGGCGGTGATGGTCGTGACCATTCTGATGCTGGGCGAAAAGCCGCTCATCCGCCGCCTGTCCGACGCCTTCCCCAGCGCCGAGGGCGTGACCCTGGCGAAGTTCCTCATCATCGCCGGCCTGGTGCTGCCGCTGATGCCGGCCTCGCCGCTGCCAGGCCTGCCCACATTGAGTTACCAGAAGGTGTGGCTGGCGGTGGTGGCCATCTCGGGCCTGTCCTATCTCGGTTATGTCGCCCACCGCTACATCTGGCCCAAGGCCGGCACGCTGGTCACCGGCATCATCGGCGGGCTGTACTCCAGCACCGCGGTCACGATCGTGCTGGGCCGCGAGTCACGCACGGATGCGGGCATCGCCGCGCAGGCCCCGGCGGCCATCGTCGTCGCCATCATGATGATGTACGTGCGCCTGCTGGTGCTGATCGCCCTGCTCGGCCACCTCGATGCGGCACGCGCCCTGCTGCTGCCCTTCGGCACCATCGTGCTCGGTTCGGGCGTGGTCGCGTTCGTGCTGTGGCGGATCGGGAGTCGAACCGCTGCGCAAAGCGCCAGCGCCGTGCAGTTGGGTCCGCACAACCCGCTGGCCTTGCCCATCGCGCTGCTGTTCGCGGCCCTGTTCATCGCCTTCGCCGCCATCACGCAGTTCATCACCACGCACTACGGCGCCGGAGCGCTCAAGCTGCTCAGCCTGCTGGTCGGTTTCACCGACATCAATCCCTTCATCCTCTCGCTGGTGGCCACGCATGGCGTCGTCAACCCATCGTTGATGGTCAGCGCCATCCTCGTCGCGTCCGTCACCAACAACCTGGTCAACGCCGGCTATGCGCTGGTGCTCGCGCGACAGCGCGCCATGGTGCCGGTGGCCGGCTGGTTCGCGCTGTGCCTGGTGGCGGCGCTATTCTGGACCGGATGGCTGTAGAACTTGTGGAGGTTTCCGTGAGCATGACAGTTCCTGCACAGGTCGATTGCCTGATCCTCGGCGCCGGCGGCGCCGGCTACCCCGCGGCGTTTTTTCTCGCCCAGGCCGGCAAGTCGGCGCTGATGGTCGATCCCATCGGCAATCTCGGCGGCGACTGTCTGGCCGAGGGCTGCGTGCCGTCCAAGGCGGTACGCGAGGCGGCGCTGGTGCGCGGCCTGGCGGACAAGTTCGCCCACTTCGGCCTGCGCGGCGCCGCGCCCGCCGTGGACTGGCGCGCGGTGATGGCCCGCAAGGACCGCGTGCAGCAAACGCGCTACGCCCAGCATGGCGAGGAAATCGCCCAGGGTGGCGCGCTGTTCGTGCACGGGCGCGGCGCGATCACCGCGCCGGATCGCGCCCGCATCGACGCCGCCAACGGCAGCACGCGCGAAGTCGGCTTTCGCCATCTCATCCTCGCCACCGGCTCGCGCCCGGCGCGCCTGCCCATCCCCGGAGCCGAGCTGGCCATCACCTCGCACGAACTGTTCCGGCTCGGCGCCGACCTGCCGCAGCCCGAGCATCTGGTCATCATCGGCGGCGGCTACATCGGCGTGGAAACCGCCTCGATGCTGCAGGCGCTGGGCACCAGGGCCACCGTGCTGGAATACACCGCGCAACTGCTGCCCGGCTTCGACGCTGAACTCGCCACTTTCCTGCACGCCAGCCTTGCGCAGCGCGTGCGCATCGAACTGTCCGCGCAGGTGTTGGGCATCGAGCGCAACGGCGCAGATTTCACGGTGCGCTACCGTCAGAACGGGCAGGAACATACGGTGCAAGGCGACGCCGTGCTGATGGCCACAGGACGCGTGCCGGTGCTGCCCGAGGGCTTCGCGCATCTGGGCCTGCAAGTCGAACACGGCCATGTGGTGGTGGATGCAACCCTGCGCACCACCAACCCGCAGGTGTGGGCGCCGGGTGATGTCAACGGCCGCAGCATGCTGTTTCACTCGGCCGTGCGGCAAAGCCTGGTGGCCGCGCACTGCATCGCCGCCGGCGGCCAGGCGGTGGATCGCATGCGTTTCGACGCGGTGCCGATGACCGTGTTCACCGAGCCGGAACTGGCGCATGTGGGCCTGACCGCCGCGCAGGCCGAAGCCGCGTTCGGCGCGGGTGCCGTGGCGGTGACGCACTACGACTATGCGACGGACTCACGCGCACAGATCTACGGCGAGACGCTGGGCTTCATCAAGCTGGTGTTCGACCTCCGCAACGGCCTGCTGCTGGGCGCGCAGATCGCCGGCATGGACGCCGCGCAACTGATCGCGCCGCTGGCGCTGGCGCTGGAGCAGGGTCTGGGTGCGGCAGCGCTGGCCGAAACCGCTTTTCCGCATCCCATGCTCAGCGAGGGCATCAACAAGGCCGCGCGCGCTTTCTTTTCATCCTTGAGCGCATGAGCCGGAATGGCTCGAAAGGCAAGCACGATGCAAACTCCCGATTCCCCCAAACCCGCCACTCCCACGCTGCCGCCCACCGACCGCAAGCAGGGGCTGAGCGCCGCCGAAGCGCAGCGCCGGCTCGCGCAATTCGGCGCCAATGCCATCGCCGACAAGTCGGTGCCGGCGTGGCGGCAGCTCGCCGCCAAGTTCTGGGCGCCGGTGCCGTGGATGCTGGAGGCGGTGATCGTGCTCCAACTCCTGCTCGACCGCCGGCTGGAGGCGCTGGTGATCGCCGTGCTGCTGGTGTTCAACGCGGTGGTGGCCTTCGTGCAGGAGCAGCGCGCCAAGGACGCGCTGGCGCTGCTGCGCAAACAGTTGCACGTGAACGCGCGCGTGCTGCGCGACGGCAAGTGGAGCCCGATTCCGGCCGAGCAGGTGGTGCCGGGCGACATCGTGCACCTGCGCGCCGGCGATCTGGTGCCGGCGGATCTGGCCCTGTTCGACGGCGCGGTGGCGCTGGATCAGGCGGCGCTCACCGGCGAGTCGCTGCCGGTCGACGCCGGCCCCGGCAAACCGGCCTATACCGGCGCCATCGTGCGCCAGGGCGAGGCCAGCGGCGAGGTGACCGCCACCGGCGCGCACACCTTTTTCGGCCGCACCGCGGAACTGGTGCGTACGTCCACCGCGCCCAGCCACATGCAGCGCACCATCTTCGCCATCGTCAAGCGGCTGGTGATCTTCGACGCCGCGCTGGTCGTCTTGGTGGTGGCCTACGCCCTGCTGCACCACCTGGCGCTGCTGGACACCGCCGTGTTCGCGCTGATGCTGCTGGTGGCCTCGGTGCCGGTGGCGCTGCCGGCCACCTACACGCTGGCCACCGCCGTCAGCAGCCTCAAGCTCGCGCACCGGGGCGTGCTGGTGACGCGCCTGCCCGCGGTGGAGGAAGCCGCGGCGATGGACACCCTGGTGTCGGACAAGACCGGCACGCTGACGCAGAACACGCTGACGCTCGCCGGTGCGATCGCGCTCGCAGCGGGCAGCGACGACAACGCCGTGCTGCGCACCGCCGCCCTGGCCAGCGACGATGCCACGCAGGATCCGCTCGATCTCGCCATCCTCGGCCCGGCGCGCGAACGCAAGCTGCTGGCCGACGCGCCCGCGCGGCAGGACTTCCATCCTTTCGACCCGGCCACGCGACGCAGCGAAGGCATCTACACCGTGGACGGCCACGAGTGGCACGCGGTCAAGGGCGCGGCCACCGTCATCGGCCCGCTGTGCAAGCTCGATGTTGCTCAGCAGGCCGCGCTGGACGCGGCCGAACGCCAGCTCGCCGCGAGCGGCGCGCGCGTGCTGGCGGTGGCGGCCGGCCCTGCCGATGCCCTGCAACTGCTCGGCGTGGTGGGCCTGTCCGACCCGCCGCGACCCGACGCCGCCGCGCTGATCGCCCAGCTCACGCAACTCGGCGTGCGCGTGTGCATGGCCACCGGCGACGCGCAGGAAACCGCGCGCGCGATCGGCGCCAGGCTGGGCCTGGGCACGCGCGTGTGCGTGGCGCAGGGCGCGGGTGCGCAAAACCCCGAAGACTGCGACCTCTACGCGCGCGTGCTGCCCGAGGACAAGCACCACATCGTCGCCGCGCTGCAAAAGGCCGGCCACGTCACCGGCATGACCGGCGACGGCGTCAACGACGCACCCGCACTGCGTCAGGCCGAACTGGGCATCGCCGTCGCCAGCGCCACCGACGTCGCCAAGGCCGCCGCCGGCGTGGTGCTGACCGATCCCGGCCTGGGCGGCGTGCTGACCGTGGTGCGGGCCGGGCGCGAGGTGCACCGGCGCATGCTCACCTACACCCTCAACAAGACCCTCAAGACCTTCGAGATCACCGTGTTCCTGACGCTGGGCCTGTGGCTCACCGGCGGCTTCGTGATCTCGCCGATGCTGATCGTGCTGATGCTGTTCGCCAACGACTTCGTCACCATGAGCATCGCCACCGACCGCGTGCGCCCGACGCCGACCCCGCAGCACTGGGACGTGCGCAGACTGGTTGCCGCCGCTGCCGGCTTCGCTTCGCTTTCGCTGGTGTTTTCGCTCTCGTTTTACTTCATCGCCCGCAACGCATGGGGGCTGGATGGCCACCAAAGCCAGACCTTGGCCTTCCTCATCCTGGTCTTCACCAATCAGGCCGGCATCTATGCCTTGCGCACCAACACCCCGCTGTGGAGCCTCGCCCCATCGCGCTGGATGGCCATGGCCAGCATCGGTGATTTGGCAATCGTCAGCCTGCTCGCCGGCTCGGGCGTGCTGATGGCGCGGTTGCCATGGAGCTTGATCGTCCTGCTGTTGGCGTCCGGCGTGGCTTTTTCTTTCGTGCTGGACGCAGCCAAACGTCCGCTGTTCAAACACTTCGCCATCGCCTGAAAGGACGATCCGCATGTCCACACCCAGCCCCGCGGCACCTGTGCCCAACATCAATTCGCCGTTTTTCTGGCCCATGCAACTCGCCGCCAGCCTGGCCGAGCAAGGCATGGAGCTGGCCGCGCGCAACGTGAAGTTTCTCGACGAGGAAGTGCGGCTGCATGGCGGCATCAAGCCCAAGCTCGCCACCGCGCACACGCAGCGGCTGAAGCTGCGCACGCTGGATCTGTGCGACTACTCCGCACCCGGCGCGAAAGGCGTTCCCACCCTGGTCAATGCGCCCTATGCCGGGCACACCTCGATGATCGCCGACTACCACGAGGGCCAGAGCCTGATGCAGACGCTCAAGGCCAGCGGCGTCCGGGACCTGTTTCTCACCGACTGGCATTCCGCCACGCTGGACATGAAAGACCTCGAAGTCGATCAGTACCTCGGCGAACTTCTGGCCTGCGTCGACGACCTCGGCGGCCGCGTCAACCTGGTCGGCCTGTGCCAGGGGGGCTGGATGGGGGCGATGCTGGCGGCGCGCTATCCCGACAAGGTCGCCAGCCTGGTGCTGGCCGGCTCG
This sequence comes from Thiomonas sp. X19, assembly GCF_900089495.1. Taxonomy (NCBI): domain Bacteria; kingdom Pseudomonadati; phylum Pseudomonadota; class Betaproteobacteria; order Burkholderiales; genus Thiomonas; species Thiomonas sp. X19. Next base: position 2,396,510 of record NZ_LT605203.1, read on the forward strand.
CCCATCGACACCCATGCCGGCAAAGGCCCGCTGGTGAAGATGGTGAAAGAAAGCCCGATGGGCTTTTACGCCGATCTGGTGGCCAGCGGCGGCGGGCTGATGCTGGGCAAAACCATGCTCGCCGGCTGGAAGAACATGCACCCCGAGCAGCACTATGTGCAGGAGCACATCGACCTGTACGAGCATATCGACGACCCGGTGTGGCTGTCGAAAACCGAGGCTTTCGAGCGCTGGTACGAAAACCCGCTGGACCTGCCGGGCCGCTGGTACCTGCAAGTCATCGACCAACTGTTCAAACGCAACCTGCTGGCCAAAGACGACTACGTGGCACTCGGGCGCAAGCTCGATCTCAAAACCATCACCTGCCCGCTGTATCTGCTGGCCGGCGAGCGCGACGACATCACCGGCCATGAGCAGGTGTTCGCCGCCGAGCATCTGATGGGCACGTCCGAGGCGCATATCCACAAGCGCATGGTGCCGGGCGGGCACGTGGGCCTGTTCATGGGCGCGCGCACGCTGAAGGAAGCCTGGCCCGAGATCGCCGCCTGGATCGTCCAACAGGAGCCGCCGGGCTGGCGGTGACGCCCACAACATGCACCGATTGCGCCGCGCCGCATCCGATCGACGGCGCTGTGTCTCAACTGCTGCGGTGCCGGAACAGCCACGCCGCAGCCGTCATGCTGGCCAGGCCGATGAGCGCCAGCGGCCAGTACTGCGATGCCAGGGCACTCACCCCGCTTCCCTCCAGAAACACCCCGCGCACGATGACGAGGAGATAGCGCAGCGGATTGATGGTGGTGAGCATCTGCACCGCCTCGGGCATGTTGGCAATCGGCGTGGCGAAGCCGGACAGGATGATGGACGGCACCATGAACAGGAACACGCCGAGCAGGCCCTGCTGCTGGGTCACGGCAAGCGAGGAGATCATCAGCCCGATGCCGATCGCCGCCAACAGAAAAAAGAACATGCCCAGGGCCAGCGCCAGCACGCTGCCGACGAAGGGCACATGGAACCAGGCCACCGCCATCAGCGCGATGAACGCCCCCTCCAGGCCGCCGATGATCAAACCCGGAATGGCCTTGCCCAGCAGGATTTCGGCCGGGCGCATGGGCGTGACCAGCAACTGGTCGAAGGTGCCCATCTCGCGCTCCCGCGCCACCGAAAGCCCGGTGACCAGCAGCGTCACCACCAGGGTGAGCAGGGCGACGAGGCCCGGCACGATGAACCAGCGCGACAGCAGGTTGGGGTTGAACCAGGGGCGAATGTCGAGTCGGGCCGGCGGCGCCTGCCAGCCATGGGTTGCGGCCCAATGCTGGTTGAAGGCCAGCAGCACGCCGCTTGCGTCATTGAGCGCAAGCGAGGCCGTGTTGGAGTCGCGCCCGTCGATCAGGATCTGCACCTTGGCCGGGCGATGGGCGAGCAGATCACGCGTGAAATGCGGCCCGATGCGCAACACCAGCAGCGCCGCCTTGTCGTCGATCAGCGGCGCGATCCGCGCCTCGTCGCGCACCGTGGCCACCTGCTCGAAGGTGGACGAGCCGGTGAAGCGCGCCAGCAGTTCGCGCGAGGCAAAGCCCGCGTCCTGGTTGTACACCGCATAGGGGATGTGGTTGAGGTCGAAGCTCGCGGCACAGCTGAACACCAGGAGCTGGATCACCGGCGGGCCGATCAGCACGAAGCGGCTGGCCTTGTCGCGCAGCAGGGCGAGAAACTCCTTGATGACAAGCGCGACGATGCGGGCCCACATGGTCAATCCAGCCTCTTGCGCGACTTGCGCCAGGCGATGCCGAGGAACAGCAGCGCCATCACCGCCAGGGCCGCGCTGTTGCTCAGCACCACCGGCCACACGTTGCCGGCGAGAAACACGGTCTGCAAGATGGCCACGTAGTACCGCGCCGCGACGACGTGGGTGATGCCCTGGATCACGGCGGGCATGGAGTCGATGTCGAACATGAAGCCGGAGAGGATGAAGGCCGGCAGGAAGGTGACGATCACTGCGACCTGCGCCGCGACGAACTGGCTTTTCGCCAGGGTCGATATCAGCAGCCCCATGCCCAGCGCCACCAGCAGGAACAGCGCGGAGCACAGCACCAGCAGCCACAGGCTGCCGCGCAGGGGCACGCCGAACTGCCAGACCGCCATCGCCACCGACAGCAGCATGCCGCCCATGCCCATGATGAAGTAGGGCATGAGCTTGCCGAGCAGGATCTCGCCCATGGTCACGGGGCTTGCCATCAGCGCCTCCATGGTGCCGCGTTCCCACTCGCGCGCCACCACCAGCGCGGTGAGCAAGGCGCCGATCAGGGTCATGATCACCGCGATCAGTCCGGGGACCAGAAAATCGCGGCTGCGCACCGCCGGGTTGAACCAGATGCGCTCCTCGGCCACCACCGGAATGGCGAGCGGCTGGCCCGCCTGCTCGGCCTGCAACCGCAGCCAGTTCTGCCACATGCCCTGCAGATAGCCTTCGAGGATGCGCGCGCTGTTCGCATCCACCCCGTCCACCCACACCGCGATGGGCGCGGTCTGGCCGGAAAGCAGCTTGCGCGCGAAGTTCCCGCGCAGCCAGACGATGCCCGAAACCTGCCGCCGCATCAGCGCATGGCGCGCGGCCATGATGTCGGGATAGCGGCGCGGGGCGAAATAGTCCGACCGCTCGAGCCCGCCGACGAAGGCGCTGGTTTGCGCCGAGGGCTGGTCGACCACCACCGCCAACGGCACGTGGTGCGCGTCCAGCGACACGCCGTAGCCGAACAGCAGCAGCAACACCACCGGCATGACGAAAGCGATGGCGATGGCCGAGGGGTCGCGCAGGATTTGCAGGAACTCCTTGCGCACCAGTCCACGCAGACGCATGCGCTTCATCTCTCCCTCCTCTCAAGGAAAGGCCGGGCCGCTCCCAAGTTTCCTTGATCCCCGCGGGGGATGTGGCGGCGCGCCGCCTCTGGGGCGCTCATGCCGCCCTCCGGACCTGCGCCTCGTGCGCCTGAATCAGGCCGATGAAGGCATCTTCCATGCTGGGGACGGGCATCGCCTCGGTTTTGACCTTGCCGCGAATCTCCTGCGGTGTGCCGAAGGCCAGGATCTCGCCCAGCGACATCAGCACCAAATGGTCGCAGTACTCGGCCTCCTCCATGAAGTGGGTGGTGATCATCACCGTCACGCCCGCTTCGGCCAGCAGGTTGATGCGCTGCCAGAACTCGCGCCGCGCCAAGGGGTCCACGCCCGAGGTGGGCTCGTCCAGGAACAGGATGGACGGCTGGTGCAGCAGCGCGCAGGCCAGCGCCAGGCGCTGCTTGTAGCCCAGCGGCAAATCGGCGGCGCTGGCCTCGGCGTAGGCGCCGAGTTCGAACTCGCGCCGCGCCCAGTCCAGCCGTTGCTGACGCCGCGCGCCGCGCAGCCCGTAGGCCGAAGCGAAAAAGCTCAGGTTCTGCGCCACGCTCAGGTTGCCGTAGAGCGCGAACTTCTGCGACACATAGCCGATGCGCCCACGCGCCGCAGCCGAGGCGCGGCGCAAATCGACCCCGGCCACGCGCAGGCTGCCCGAGCTTGCCGGCAACAGGCCGCAGAGCATGCGAAACGTGGTGCTCTTGCCGGCGCCGTTGGCGCCGAGCAGGCCGAACACCTCCCCACGCCGCACCGAAAAGCTGATGCCCTTGACGGCCTCGAAGCTGCCGAAAAAGCGGCGCAATTCCTGCACCTCGATCACCGGCGCTGCATCCACGGCCGACTGTTGGCACCCTCCCCGTTCACCGGCAGGGCTGGGGCGGGAGGCCTGGAGTGCGGCATCCGGCACAAGCTCGGGCTCCGCCTTGCGCAACAGGCTGACGAAGGCATCCTCGAAGCGCGGGGGCGCCGGCTGCCAGTCTTCGCCGCCCTGCGCCAAGGGCGCCCGCCCCTCCACCACTACGCGCACGCCTTCGGCCTGCACCAGCGCGTCCAGCACGCCGGCGCGTGCCTGCAGCGCGGCCTGCAATGGCCGCCTGCGCAGCCCGGCGTGGCGCACCATGTAGCAGCGCCCGGCCAGCGGCGCCTCGAAGGCCGCCGGGGGCTGCTGCGCCAGCAGCTCGCCTTCATGCAGCAGCAGGATGTCGTCGCACAGCTCGGCCTCGTCCAGGTAGGCCGTGCTGACCAGCACCGTCACATCCTGCGCGCGCAGGTTCTTGATGATGCTCCACAACTCACGCCGCGAGATGGGGTCGACCCCCACCGTCGGCTCGTCGAGCAGGAGCAGGCGCGGCGCGCGCAGCAAGGCGCAGGCCAGCCCCAGCTTTTGCTTCATGCCGCCCGAGAGCGCGCCGGCGCGGCGCTGGCCGAACGGTCCGAGCGCGGTCAGGCGCAGCAGCTCGACGAAGCGCGCGTTGCGCTGCGCCGCGTCCAGGCCTTGCAGATCGGCATAAAGATCGAGGTTCTCCTGCACCGTGAGATCCTCGTACAGGCCGAAGCGTTGCGGCATGTAGCCGAGGTCCTGCTGGATCGTCGCAGCCTCCTGCCGCGTGTCGCGGCCCAGCACCCGCACATGGCCAGCGTCCGGCAGCAGCAGCCCGGCGGCCAGGCGCATCAAGGTGGTCTTGCCCGCGCCGTCCGGGCCGAGCAGGCCGGTGACGCCCCCGGCGGCGATGCGCGCGCTCAGGCCCTTCAGCGCTTGGACCTGCCGCCTGCCCTGGCGGAAGTGCTTGTGCACGGCCTCCAGCACGAGGGCGGGCGGCTCGACCGCATCATCCTGCGCAGGCATGTCGCGGGACTTGTTGCGGAGCGTTGTCGCGCAGGGGAACCTCCACCGTCACCGGCATGCCCAGACGCAGCCTGCCCTGCGGATTGCAGGCATACACCCGCACGCGATAGACCAGTTCGGCGCGCAACTCAGTGGTCTGCACGGACTTGGGCGTGAACTCGGCGGTAGGCGAGATGAAGCCGACCCAGCCGTCGAAAGCCTGCCCCGGGAAACTGTCGCTGAAAATGCGTGCGCGCATGCCAGGGGCCAGCCTGCCCAGCTCACGCTCGGGCACGTAGGCGCGCGCCCACACCGGGTTGTTCAACGCGAGGGTCATCACCGGGGTTTGCGGCGCGGCCATGTCGCCTTCCTCCAGGATGCGGTTTTCCACCACGCCGGCCTCGGGCGCGCGCAGTTCGGTGTCGGCCAGCTCGCGCCGCGCCAGGGCCAGCGCGGCCTGGTCGGCCTGCGCCTGGGCCTGCGCGGCCGCGATGTCCTCCTTGCGCGGGCCTTGCAGCGCCAGGCTCAGGGCCTGCTGCGCGCGTTGCGCATCGGCCTTGGCGGTCTTGAGCGCCTGGGCGGCGTTGTCCAGCGTTTGCCTGGGGAGGAAGTCAGCATCGACCAGGGTTTGCTGCCGTTTGTAGGTGCCCTGCGCGTTCTGCAGGGCGGCCTGCGCGGCATCGACCCCGGCGCGCGCTCCGGCGATCTCCTGCGGCCGGCTGCCCGCGCGCAGTTTGGCCAGGATGTTTTGCTGGGCCAGCAGCGCCGCCTGGGCACGGTTCACCACGTCCTGGAAACGCGCCGGATCGAGCTGGGCGACAGGCTGATTCTTGTGCACCGTGTCGCCTTCCTGCACCCGCAATCTGGCGATGCGGCCGGCATCGTTGAACGCCAGCTGGACCTGCCTGATGTCGATGTTGCCGTAGAGCGTCAGGGTCTGGGTTTGCGCCTTGGGGCGGTGCAGCGCCCAATAGGCCGCGGCACCCGCAGCGATGAGGACGATGGCGAGAACCAGCACGGAAAGGCGCTTGTTTTTCATGGCTGTCAGGCAAAACTTTCGGGAAATGCGCTGGTCGATCATTGTCGCGTCAGGGTTGCCCTCCCCCTTGATCCAGCGCAAACAAGCCCGGCGGCCCGCGGCTAGGAGGCTGTCGGACTTGAACCCGAGCGAATCCGATTGATCAGTGCGACGCGTTTTTTTTGACAGCGGCGCGCTGATCGAACGCTCTCGATGGTTGGCGAGACACTGTGAGGGCACATGGGGCGGCCTGGGGACTCGGTTTTGGCGTGGTCGGGGCGCACTATTGCCCTCACGCGGCTCGCAGGACGTGCATGCGCTTGATGTTCCAAGCCATGGTCACCAAGCTCCATTCGCCTTGTGCCTTGGCCAGCCCGCGCATGCTCATCTGGCGCCAACCCATCACTTGCTTGATGATGCCGAACACCGGCTCCACTGTCTGCTTGCGCAGGCCGTACAGGGCTCGGCCTGCTTGCGTGCCCAGGCGGTGTGCCATCTGCACGAGCGGATCCGTCGTCTGGGGCTCGGGCACATCGGGTGCAAAGCGCCCCATCACCGGCGTGTGATGCGACTCCCGCTTGAGCGCCAGCAGCGGCTCGATACCCGCGTCGTTGCACGCGATCACGTTGGCTTGGCTGAAGAAGCCGTTGTCCGTGATGAGCGTGTGCACCTCGCCCAGCACCGCGGGTAACGCTTGGATCTGCTGCAGCGTAGGCACAACTTCGCGCTTGTCGTTGGATGCCTGGCTCACATGCTGGGTGATCACCATCATCGTCGCGATGTCCACGCCGGCTTGTGCGTTGTAGCTTTGCTCGAAGCCCCCACCCGACACGGGCATGATGCGCGACTCTTCATCCGTGAGGTTGACCTGATCGCTGCTCCGGGGGCCGGCCTCTGGCGGCTCAGGGTCCTTGCCGCGCGGCTTCTTGCCCGCCTCGCGCTGGGCTTGGCGCTTGGCGGTCTTGGCCTCGTACTCCTGCTGCTCGACCTGATGGCGTTCGCTGGCGCGCTGCTCGATCTTGGCCTTGGCCTGCGCGATTGCGCTCAAGCGATCTGCACGCAGGGCGATCTCCGCCGGCACATCCATGCCGTCGGGTACCGTCGCGCGGTCGCTGTTCTCTGCCAGCGCCAGCAGCGTTTGTACTTCCTGGCGCAGCTGCGCCTCGATCTTGTTGGCATGAGCCCACGACAAGGCCTTGTGCTTGCTGGCGTTGGCGTCGATCTTGGTGCCATCCAGCGCGATGTGTCCGAGCTTGAGCAGCTTCATCTCGCGCGCCAGAACCAGCACCTGCACGAACAGTGCCTCCACCTCCTTCAAGAAGCGGCGGCGGAACGTCGCCAGCGTGTCGTGATCGGGGTGGGTATTGGCCGCAACAAAGCGGAACGCCACCGAGTCGTAGGTCGCCCGCTCGATCTTGCGGCTGGAGTGCACGCCGTTGGCGTAGCCGTAGATCAGCAGGCCCAGCAGCACCGCCGGATGGTGCGCCGCCGAGCCCCGGCCTGCGTACTGTCGGGCCAGATCGCCCAGATCAAGCTGCTCGATGACTTCGACCACGAAGCGCGCCAAGTGATCAGTGGGCAGCCATTCGTCCACCGACGGTGGCAACAGATATGCGGTGTCTCGGTCAACAGGGACGAAGCGGCTCATCGGCTCGGGCTCTCGGTTGTGCAGCAGCAATTGTCTCGGATAGCGTCTTCATCCGGAAGACCGCAAAGTCCGACAGTCTCCTAGCATGGAAACCGGTCAGACCGCGCCCGAACCTGCGCCATTCGCCGATATGCGCAACCATCCTTCCACGCATCCGCAACACCTCGGACCGCCCTGCCCGAGGGCTTCGGCCGGGCGGCGCCGGCAGGCCGGGAAAGCGTTGGCGCTGGCGCTGGGCGTGGGCGTGGCCGGCGCGGCCCGTGCCGAAACCTTGATTCAGGTCTTCGCCCAGGCGCAGCAATACAGCCCGGCACTGCGCAGTGCGCAAGCCAACTACCAGGCCGCGCTGTCCCGCGTGCCGCTGGCCAGGTCGCGTCTGCTGCCGCAAATCGCCGCCGGAGCCAGCCTGAGCGGCAACGCGCAGAACAACAGCGAGAATCCATTGCTGCAACGCTTCGGCTTTCCCACCCGCTGGGACTATGTCGCCCGCGACATCAACCTCACCGCAACCCAGGCGCTGTATCGCCCGGCCGACGGCATCGGCGTGAGCCAGGCTGACATCGGCGCGCGCATCGCCTACACCCAGCTGGCGCAGGAAAACCAGCACCTGATGGTGCGGGTTGCGGCAGCCTACTTCGACGTGCTGGCGGCGCAGGACAGCCTGCGTTCCCTGCAGGAGCAAGACAAGGCGATCGTCCGGCAGCTGGAATCGGCCAAGCGCAATTTCGCCGCCGGCAACGGCACCATCGTCGACGTGCGCGACGCGCAGGCGCGCGACGACCTGACCGGGGCCCGGGTCATCGCCGCGCAAAACCAGGTCGCGCTGGCGTACTCGGCCCTGCAGCAGCTCACCGGCCGCATGCCCGGCCGGCCCGCCGGGCTCATGTCCGACATCCGCTTGCCGGCCCCGGCTGGCGACGCGCAAAGCTGGGCGCAAGCGGCGGAAAACCGCAACCTGGCGGTCGAGCAGGCCAGGCTCGCGGTGGACGACGCGCGGCTGGAGGCGAAAAAGGCCGCAACCGGCAGGCTGCCGACGGTGGACGCCTATGCCCGGCTGGACCATGCCAGCACCAGTGGCGGCAGCAATCTGTTTCCCTTCGGCAACCGGGCGGACGTCGCGTCGATCGGGGTGCAGATCCAGGTGCCCATCTTCACCGGTCATGGCGTGCAAAGCCATGTGCAGGAAACGGCGCACCTGCTCGACAAATCCCAGGCCGATCTCGACACGGCCACGCTTGCCGCGGCGCAGAGCGCGCGAGCGGCTTATCTGGGCCTGGAATCGGGCCGCGCCCAGGTCAAGGCGCTGCAGGCGGCTGTCCAGTCGAGCCAAAGCTCGCTGCAGGCCAACGAGACGGGCTACAAGGTTGGCGTTCGCGTGAACATCGACGTGCTCAACGTCTTGTCGCAATTGTTCGAGGTCAAGCGCCAGGCCGACAAGGCCCGCTACGACGTGTTGGTCAGCGACCTCAAGCTCAAGTTCGCCGCCGGTGAACTCAGCCAGCAGGACCTGGACGCCGTCAACGCCCTGCTGCAGCCGGATGTTCCCTGAACCCTGGAGCGCCGCGCGCGAGCGGCGCTCAGACGTGGATGGGCGATTTCCAGGCGAAGGGTTTGGTCTCGCCGTCCAGCCAGGCCTGCAGGACATCGGACTTTCGGAGCGTGACCCGTTTCCTGTCGATCAGCACGACGCCGGCCTTGCTCAGCTGGCTCAGCAGACGGCTGACGGTCTCCATGGTCAGGCCCAGATAGCTGCCGATGTCTTCGCGGGTCATCGGCAGGGTGAACGAGCCGGCGGCCAGCCCGCACGCAGGCGCGTGGGCGGCCATTTGCAGCAAAAAATAGGCAATCTTCTGGGTGCTGCACATGCTGCCGAGCATGAACTGATCGCGCTTGGCCAGCGCAAGGCGCTCGGACATAGAGTCCAGCAAATGCTCCAGGAACTCGGGCGACTCCCGCGCCAACGCCTCGATGGCATGCCAGGAAAATTCGTACGCCTCGGTCGGCTCCAGGGCGATGAGATCGGTGAGGCAGGTCTTTTCGGCAAACCCGCTCAGCCCCAGCAATTGCCGCGGCCAGTGAAAGGCGATGATTTGCTGGCCGCCGTCCTCCCCCAGGAAGACCGATTTGAACGAGCCCTTGCACACCGCATACAGATGCCGGAAAGCCGCGCCGGCGTGGAGCAGCGTCTCGCCGTGCGCCACCTGGATGCGATGGACCGCCAGCAGGCGCAGGCGCGCCCGCAAATGCGCAGAGAGGCCCAGTGGCAGGCAGTCTTCGCAAGCGCCGGAACCGGGAAGGATGGATGCCGCAGAAATCGGAATGCGATTCATATGCCGCCGCATGGTAAGCCATGCATCGGCGCGGTTCGGACAGCCAGGCGGTGCGGATCCGGGCGGGGTTTCCGGCAGTTCAGGCCGCGCACGGACGTAGCGGGTGGACGATGAGCACGGGAATCGGGCTGACCCTCGCCACGCCTTCGGCCGCGCTGCCCAGCAGCAGGTGGCGCACCCGCTGCGGCCATGGCTGCCGACGACGATGGGATCGGCGTCCCATGCTTTCGCATCCGCCGCGATGGCATCGGCAACGCGCGGGCTTGGCGGCTCGGTTTCGGCGATCGCGGTGCAGGCGTCTGCCCCATTGCGTGGCCTTCCTCATCCGGCCGTCCAGCATGAGGCAGGCATCGTTGTCCATCACCTGCAGCAGGCTGGGCACGGCGCCGATGAAGCCGTTGTTGTCGATCACGCTGAGAAAGCGCACCGCAGCCTTGTGCCCCCGGGCCAGCGCGATGGCGTGTTCTGCGGCGGTCTGTGCCGTGCTGCTGGGGCGTCGAGGGGAACGAGGATTTTGGTGTAGGGCGACAGGGTCGTGACCCGCTTGAGGTTGGAATTTTCAGGATGGCCTATGGTTCGGCGCGCGCTTGGACTGCGCCGCATGGCTCTTGCTGGTCTTCTTCGGCTTTCCCGGCGCGGCCTCTTCAGCCATGCCGGTGGAGCCGGGGCCTGCTCCGGGAAAATCGCCCAGCATGCGCTCCTTGGCCCTGAAGTACTGTCGCGCGTGCATGGCAAGCTGGCCGTCCGTCGGGTGGTCCACGGTTTCAAGCCCCAGCACACGCTGCGCGACGGCCGGATCGTGATGCAGCATGTGCTTGAACAGTGCCAGCTTGGCCTGGCCGGGGCCGGTGATCAGGATTTCCTGCGCATCGGCAAGCGCCAGCGCGATGCCGTGGTAGTAGGGCTGGTCTTCCTCGGCCTTGCCTGGACCGATGGTGCCGCGCTTGTGATGCACATGGGGATTTCCGGCGGCCTCGACGATGGCCTTTTCAACGTCCTCGGCGTCGATGAACAACACATGAGCCTGGGCATGATCGACCCAGACGACGGCGTGACGATGCGACATGTCGACTCTCCTTTCAAAAAACACGCAATGCGGTTGCGCGCCGCACGGGCTCGGTCCGATCCGGCCTCCTGCGGTCAGACCAGTGACTGCCCGCCGTTGATGCTCAGCGTGGAGCCGGTGATGAAGCCCGACTGCTCGCGTCGATGAGAAACACCACCGCGCGGGCGATCTCGGCGGGTTGGGCCAGCCTGCCCACCGGTATTTGCGCGACGACGCCTTCCAGCACCTTGGGATCCACGGCGGCCACCCTGTTGAAGCAGGCGTCGAAGTCGCTGGCGTCCCATGGGCAGGCGGCGATGGCCGTGGCATCCCTGAATGCCTTCGCCGCCACCTCGTTGCCACGGGCTAGGAAGGCGGGCCATGACCGCGTTTTCAGGCCGCTCGCTTGCGAGCGTGGGGGCGTGGCGCTGCAGCATGTTTCGTCACCGCTTGTGTCGGATTCCGCACGTTGTCGGCCATGATCTTGACCGCGTTGCCCTGCGACTCCTGCATCACCTCCAGAGCCTGCGTGGTGAAGTTCATGAAGCTTTGCATCAGGCTTGCCGCCGGGGTGCGCCCCCAGGAGTCCGCCAGCGGACTCGTCCCGTGGCTGCCAAGAAAACTTGGGAGCGGCCCCGCGTTTCCTTGCGCATGTGGACGCTTGCTGTCGTCGACCGCCATGGTCTCACGCAGGGCTTGCTGCATGCGCAACAAGCCCTGGTTCATGGCATCGGCCAGTTCCGCCTGGGTCGTGCCGGCAATTTCAGCCAGTCGCTGGGCATAGGCCAAGGCCTTCTGACCGTTGGCCTGCGCCGGATTGCCGGTCTGGACTCGCATCCACTGCGGCACGTCACGCGCGGACACTGCGGCACGCATGGCCTCGGCGCCGTCGTGTGTGGCATCGCGCAGCATTTGCAGATTGAGCCGGGCCACTTGTTCGAAGCCATGCATGACTTTCTCGGCCATGCCGGCCATGGACTCCAACTCCGCCTTCTGCACCGCCTGAATCTGCTCACGGGTCTGCATCGCCGTTCTCCCGGAAAACGTGGAATAACGCGCCCAGTATGCGCGCGATGATTCAAACTTCCTTGATCGACATCAAGCCTCGCCCAGACCTGGCGCTCCGGCGGCCGTGGGGCCGCCGCGCGCTTCTTTCTTTCTTGATAGGCCGATGTGGGGCACCAGCGCAAGGGCGGGTTGGCGGATTGCGGCAGAGCGCGGCGCGGGGCCATCAGGCGCGTGCCGCGCACGTTGCGCAGCCCGCTTCAGTTCTGCGCGAACAGCAGCTTGGAGACCGTGTCGTTGTCGATGGGCTCGTCGAACAGGGTGCGCACCAGCAGGTCGCTGCCCAGCACCTGCGGGGCGAACAGCATGTCGGGCTGCACGCGGCGAATTTTCGCCAGATGGCGGGCGTCGTTCACGCCGGCGATGGTCTTCACCCCTGGCGCCAACTCCTTCACCGCGAGCACGGCGAAGGCGTTCTCGGCATCGTCGTCGCGCAGGGTGAGCACGGCCTTGGCCAGGGGCACGCCAGCCTGCTCCAGAATCTCGTTGCGGGTGGCGTCGCCGACGATGACGTCCGCATCGTCCGGATAGGGCGATGGTTTGCCGGGCGGGGCGATGATCGTGACCGGCACGTTGCGGCCACGCAGCTCTTTCCACAGCGTGTAGGCCAGACTCGAGACCCCGATGATGACGTAATGGTTGCGGCGATTTTCGCGGTGCATCCTGCCCTCCAGAGCACGTTTCAAGCTGCCGCCCACCAGCGGCCCAATGACCACCGACAAGGTGGTGGCGAAGACGGTGATGCCCAACACAATCAGCGAGACGGTGTACATGCGCGCTTCCACCGTTCGGGGAACGATGTCGCCATAGCCCACGGTGGACATGGTTTCCACGGCGTAATAAAACGCCGTGGGCAGGGTGCGGATGGGCGGCGTATAGCCGGCGCCGAACCACAGGCTGCCGAGCACGCCGTAAATGAGCAGGCTGCCAATGCCCAGCAGCGCGAACAGCGAACTCGCAGCCAGGCTGCTGCGGTCGAAGCGCCTGGCGTAGACCGCCAGCACGACGATGAGCAGCGCGGCAATCACGAACACGGTGTTCGGCTTGTGGGCGTACCACAGCGCCAGGCCCGCCGACAGCAAGGCCAGCAGCAGGGTGATGACCCAGGCCACGCGTGCGCGCAGCAACAGGCCCAGGGCCATGAGCATCAGGCCGAAGCCGATGAACACGCGCGGGATGACGGCCAGGTTGGCCACGCTGGCGATGGAATCGGCGCCATGCTCCAGCAGCCCGTGCAAAGCAGTGAGCAGCGGGAAGAACTGCGGACGCACCTGCAAGGCCCCGCAGCTGGCCGCCAGCAGCGCCGCCAGCACTTGCGGGCCCTGCTCGCGCCACATTTTCATCAGCCAGCGCAAGGCTGCGACCAAACGCGCACGCAGGCGATACGGCCAGGCTGCCTTGCGCAGCGCAGCGGGATCGGGCGCCGAGGGCGGCGGCCCGGAGGGCGGCGCAGGCGGCGGCGCCAAGCTGCCGGCTGGCGTCGCGGGCAACGGCGCATCTGGGTCGAGCACCGGGTCCAGCGTCGGCTCGGGCGGTGCCATCAGCAACTCCAGGAAGCCGGGCTCATCGCCGGATCACCTTGCCCGGGTTCATCAGCCCATGCGGGTCGAGCGCGGTTTTGATGGCGCGCATCATGGACAGCACGACGGGGCTTTTGTAGCGCAGCAGTTCCTCGGTCTTGAGCTGGCCCACGCCATGTTCGGCGGAGAAGCTGCCGCCGCAGGCCGCCGCGGCATCGTGCACGATGCGGTTGCAGGCCTCCTGGTGGCGCGCCAGAAACACCGCCGCGTCGCCCTCGATCGGTGCCTGCACGTTGTAGTGCAGGTTGCCGTCGCCCAAATGCCCGAACACCACCAGGCGCGCGCCCGGCAAAGCCTGGGTGACGAGTTCGGCCGTGCTCTCGACGAAGGCGGCCATGCGCGAAATGGGCACGGCGATGTCGTGCTTGATGTTCAACCCCTCCTGCGCCTGAGCCAGTGGAATGTGTTCGCGCAGCGCCCACATGCCTTGCGCCTGCGCCAGGCTCTGGGCCACGGCGACATCGGCCACCCTGCCCTGTTCCAGCGCCGCCCCGAGCACGGCTTCCAGCCGCGCCTGGGCATGGGTCTCGCTCTCGCTGTCCGACAGTTCCAGCAGCACGCACCAGGGCGTGCTCAGGTCCAGGGGCAGGCGCAGTCGCGGGAAATGGCGCTGCACCAGTTGCAGGCTGTGCGTGCTCATCAGCTCGAAGGCGGTCAGCCCGGCGCCCAGTGCCGCGCGTGCCTGTTGCAGCAGGTCCACGGCGTCCTGCGCGTGGGCCACCAGCGCCAGCGCGGTGCGTTGCGCCAGTGGCTGCGTGAAGAGTTGCAGGCTGGCGGCGGTGATGATGCCCAGCGTGCCTTCGGCGCCGATGAACAGGTCGCGCAAGTCGTAGCCGGTGTTGTCCTTGCGCAGCGCGCTCAGACCGCTCCAGATCTCGCCCTGCGGTGTCACCACCTCCAGCCCGAGGCAGAGCGCGCGGGCATTGCCGTAGCGCAGCACCGCGGTGCCGCCGGCATTGGTGGAGAGCACGCCGCCGATGGTGGCGCTGCCCTCTGCGGCCAGGCTCAGCGGGAACAACAGGCCAACCTGCTGCGCGGCGTCCTGCACGTTTTGCAAGACGCAGCCGGCCTCGGCCACCAGCACGCCGTCGGCCGCGGACAGGTCGCGGATGCGGTTCAGGCGCTTGAGCGAGAGCAGCAATTGCGCACCGCTGGCGTCGGGCGTGGCGCCGCCCACCAAGCCGGTGTTGCCGCCCTGGGGAACGATGGGCACGCCATGCGTGGCGCAAAGCTGCACCACCTCGGCAACCTGCGCGGTGTCGGCCGGCAGTGCCACGGCCAGCGGTTTGCCGTGGTAGCGGCCGCGCCAGTCGGTGGCATAGGGCGCAAGGTCTGCGGCGTGATCCAACACTTGGCTGGCCCCGAGCAGGGCGCGCATGGCGTCGAGGAAGCGGATGCGTTCAGGCGGGCTCATGGCCTCGTATCGGACGCGGAGGGCGAAGGGGCTGGCGCATCGACGCGACGACCAGCAGGCGCCTCGACGCGCAAATCGGCACTGGCAGCAGGAGTTTGCGCAGCCAGGGGCGTCGCTTGCGGCCTGTGCGCATGCGCCCGCAGTGTGGCGGCCATCATGCCGAAGGTGGCCAGAGCCAGCACGCATTCGGCCCAGCCGAGCATGCGCGACAGCGCCTGCGGGTCGGTCAGCCCGCGCACCACACCCTCGGTCAGGTAGAACCACACCAGCATGCTCATCCACTGGTAGGTGTAGAGCCGGCCGCGCCACATGCCGGGGGCGGCGGCCAGCAGTGGCAGCACCTTCAGTGCCAGCCACGACCCCCCGGGGCGCAGCGGCGCCCACCACAGCTCCCAGCCCAGGCACAGCGCGATGAGCGCGGCCCACAGGGTGAGGTTGGCCCGCCGCCATGCGGGGGCGGCGAAGCGGGAGTCGCTGGCCCGCGCGTCGCCTTGAAGCGTTTGCGGATTCATCGCCCGGGCCTCATGCAGGAGCACTCAGTTTGCGCGCCGCGCCCGCCAGGCGACGCCCCAGCGCAGTGGCCAGGCGCAGTTCCTCGGCGGTGGCCGCCAGGCTGGAGTCGTGCCCCGCGTGATGGCTGGCGCCGTAGGGCGTGCCGCCGCTGCGCGTGCTCATCACGTCCGGCTCGCCGGCATAAGGCAGGCCGACGATGAGCATGCCGTGATGCAGCAGCGGCAGCATCATCGACAGCAAGGTGCTTTCCTGCCCGCCGTGCAGGCTGCCGGTGGAGGTGAACACGGCGGCTGGCTTGCCCGCCAGCGCCCCCGAAAGCCACAGCGCGGAGGTCTGGTCCCAGAAATACTTCATGGGCGCGGCCATATTGCCGAAGCGCGTGGGCGAACCCAGCGCCAGGCCGACGCATTCCTCCAGGTCGGCCAACTCCACATAGGGCGGACCTTCGCGCGGAACCGGCGGTTCGGGATGCTCCACGAGCGCCGCCACGCGCGGCACGGTGCGCACCCGCGGCAGCATGCCGGGAACTTCGGCCACCCCCCGGGCCATGGCCTCGGCCAGTGCATGCGTGCCACCATGTACGCTGTAATACAGAATCAAGATTTCATGCATGCCGCAATCCTATGCGCCCCCGCTATCGACCGCCCGACATTCCCCAAAGCCTGCACTTGCTCATCAAGCGCTTTGGCCAGGAACGCCTGGCGCAGACGGCCGGCAGCCTGACGTTCACCACCCTCATCTCCATGGTGCCGCTGCTGGCGGTGGGCCTGTCGCTATTCACCGCTTTTCCCGCCTTTCATCGCATGCAGGACCACCTGCAGCAGCAGTTCGCCCACGCCTTGCTGCCGCAAGATATTGCCGAAACCGTATTCCGCTATCTCAACCAGTTCGCCGCCAAGGCCAAGGGCCTGGGCGCCGTGGGCGTGGCCGGACTGGTGTTCCTGGCCACCTCGATGATGCTGACGGTGGACAAGGCGCTCAACGCCATCTGGCGCACTGCACGCCCGCGCCCGCTCGCGCAGCGCGTGCTGCTGTACTGGGCCGGCATCACGCTGGGGCCGTTGGTGCTGGGCACCGGGCTGGCGGCGTCGGCAGCGCTGATGGCGGCGCATCGCGGCTGGTTGCACCACATTCCGGGCGGTACCGGTGTGTTGCTCACGCTGCTGTCGTGGGCCGTCATGGGTGCGGCCATCGGCGCGCTCTACCGCTTCGTGCCCAACACCGAGGTGAAGTGGCGCGATGCCCTGGCGGGAGGATTGTTCGCCGCCATCGGCTTCGACCTGGCCGGCCGCGCCTTTGCCTGGTATGTGGCCAGCGTGCCCACGTTCACCGCCGTCTACGGCACCTTCGCCACCCTGCCTATTTTTCTGATATGGATTTACTGGAGCTGGATGGTGGTGCTGCTGGGCGCGATGCTGGCCGCATTCCTGCCGCTGCTGCGGGTGCGCGCCCTGCCGCCGCAGGCCGTGGCGGGAGGCGAATTTCTTCTGGTGCTGAAGCTGCTGCGCCAGCTTGCTGCCGCGCGCAAGGCGCCCGACGTTGGCCGCGAGACCCTGGTCCTGGCCCGCAGCCTGCGCTGCGACCCGCTGCACCTGCAGCCGCTGCTGAATGCGCTCGAAGGCATCGGCTGGATCGGCCGTGTCACGCCCGATGCGCGCCATCGCTCGGTGCGCTGGGCCTTGCTGGTGGACCCGGCGCAAACCCCTGTGGCCGCCTTGGTGGACGTGCTGCTGCTGAACCACGAGGCCGCCGCCGAGTTTTCGCCCTTGCTCGGCAACATCGTCAGCGACAAGGAACGCGCGCTGATGCTGGAGCGGCTGCTGCAAGACACGCCCTGAGCGCGCATGCTGGTAGCAGATCTCGCTGACACGCAGTGCGCACCTGGGGTACGAATCTTGCCAAGCTGAAAGCGCAGCCGTAGCCCATGCGCCGGCCTCGGTCCCTTGATGATTTGC
The DNA here is from genome assembly GCF_900089495.1 of Thiomonas sp. X19. Classification (NCBI taxonomy): domain Bacteria; kingdom Pseudomonadati; phylum Pseudomonadota; class Betaproteobacteria; order Burkholderiales; genus Thiomonas; species Thiomonas sp. X19. The sequence continues at coordinate 2,413,792 of NZ_LT605203.1, forward strand.
CCCGCCCTTGCTGAATTGGAGGAATCATGGACATCACCGTCTATCGCGCTGAAGCCCTTGCCCGCGAAAGCCGCACCCTGCCCGCCGCCACCTACAACCTGGCCCGCACCCTGCAAGCGCGCAGCCCCAGCGGCGTGGCCTTCGTGCCCGTGCGCTCCATGCAGGTGCTGGCCATCCTCGACGCCACCGAGTTCGTGTTTCTCGACGGCCACACCAAAAGCTGGGTGATGCTCGCCTGGCAGGGCTTCCTCGCCCATGAACGCAGCGCTCTGGACGCGCCGGTGCCGTTCGAGTCCGTGTGCTACGAAGACAGCGGCGTCGAAGCCATGCGCCGCCTGCCGCGCGAACTCCATCTCGCGCTGCAGGACCTGGCCGCGAAACAGCGCATCGACGGGCCGGCGAAGGTGCTGAATTTCCATGCGCGTCGCCGTGGAGACGAGCGTCCGGCACCTCCCGACGGAGCCTGACCGCTCAAGCAGCGTTCCAACGCGCGCTTGCCGCACACGGCGGCGGCCTCACTCGTCGTCGCCCAACTCCGCGTCCCACCCCTCATCCTTGGCGCGGGTGATGGCCGCGGCGTAGATGCGGGCGTGGCGCTCGGCGAGCTCGGGCGGCAGGCTGCTGGGGAGGTTGCCGTACCGGTCCCACTCCTTGTCGACCTTGCCCATCAGCGCCTGCATCTGACCGAGATCCCAGCCGCCACAGTCCTGCGTGTCGGGGATGAAGCCGAACAGCCGCGCATCCAGCACGACCCGTCCGAGTTGGGTGATGCCGTGTTTGTCCCGATCGAGGCCGACGTATTTGTCCATGGGTCCGTTGTTGAAATCCGCGAAAGGCGCGAACGAGCGCGAAGGATAGAACACTCCCCATTCCGGGCTCCTGAAGGCTTGGGGAAGGAGCAAGGCCATGCTATGGATTGTCTTCGCGTCGTTCTGGTCGAGGTTTGGATCTGCCGATTACCGTGTCAGCCCCGCGTAGAGCAGCGGGAGTTTCTCCGGCAGGCGCTGCACGTGGTCGACGACCATGAAATTGTTCTGGCCGAAGATGCGCGCCACGTATTGGTCGGCGCGCGGGTCCAGGCTCATGCAGTAGGTGACGACGCCATGTTTGGCCACGTCCTCCACCGCCTTCTTTGTGTCGGAGCGCAGGTATTGCGGGTCGCGCACGTCGATGTCGGCGGGCTCGCCGTCGGTGATGACGAGCAGCAGTTTTTTCGCGGACTTCTGCAGTTGCAGATGGTGCCCGGCATGGCGGATGGCCGCGCCCATGCGGGTGGAGAGCTGGCCGGTCATGCCCGCCAGGCGCGCCTTGGGTTCTTCGTTCCAGTGCTGGTCGAAGTCCTTGAAGCGCAGGTACTGCACGTCGTGCCGGCCGTCGGAGCAGAAACCGTGGATGGCAAAGGGGTCGCCCACCTTGCTGATGGCGTCGGCCAGCAGCACGCAGGCCTGGCGCGTGAGGTCGAGCACGGAATAGTCCTGGCCCGCCACCTTGTCGTTGGTGGACTCGGACAGGTCGAGCAGCACCAGGATGGAGAAGTCGCGCACTTTGCGCACGCTGCGCATCATGATGCGCGGGTCGGGCTGCTGGCCCAGGCGCATGTCGATGAAGCTGGCGATGGCGGCGTTGATGTCGATCTCGTCGCCATCTTCGAGCTTGCGGATGCGCTGCACGCCCTGCGGCTGCATGGCGTCGAGCAGGAACTTCATGCGGTGGATTTCGCGCTTGTACTGCGTGGTGATGGCGTCGATCGCGGCCAGGTCGCCCAGCTTGCCGCGCCGCTCCAGCACCGTGGCCCAGGCCGGGCGTTCGAGCTGGATCTGGTAGTCCCATTCCGAGTAATGGAAGGGTTCGGAAACCGGCTCCTTGCCCTCCATCTCGTTGAAGCTCTTGCCCATGTCTTCGTAGGGGAAGAGCTCGGTGTCGAGCACCCATATTTCCTCGGCGTCGTCGCCGGCGTTCTCGACGTCGATCTCATTCGCCATGTCCATCACGCTGACATGCTTGCGCACCTGCTTGACGGACTCATAGCCGGCATTGGCGGCCTTGTTGAAATCGAATTCCTCGAACTCCCAGAAGTAGCGGTTGTCATCGCGGTAGGGGGCGGTGAGCAGGTCGTTGCGGGCGTTGAAGGGGATGCGTTTGTCGGCTTGCAGCTTGTGTGCGAGGGTGACGCCGATGTCCCACGACAACTGGTTGTCGTGCAGGCGGTCGCGGGCCTGCGTGAACAGCGCGCGGCCCTCGGCGACCCACGGGTCAGCGTCTGCATAGCTGTCGTCCAGCAGGGCGCGGGCGAGGCGGTTGAGATAGTCGCCGACGGTGGCCGCCATCTCCGGCGTGGCCGTGTGCAGTTGGGCCCACATTTGCTTCAGGCCGGGGAAGCGGCGGATGGAGAGGGCTTCCACCCGCGCATCTTCAATGACGGAAATCACCGCCATCTGGTAGGGGTTCAGCGCCTCGGCGGAAATGGGCGTTCGGGTCTCCACCACATGCGCGGCGCAATGCGCGGCGGCGGCGCGGTACAGCTCCAGGCCGGGCACGCCGCCGTGGTCGTCGTAGGCGTCGGGCAGGTGCAGCAGATAGTCTTCGATATAGGGCTTGTAGCCCTCGCGGTTCTCGAAGTCGCCCGAGGTGGGGCACATGAAAAAGTCCCGCCCCCACAGCGCGCGCAAATACATATTGATGCGCCGCTGCACGTCCACCAGCAGCGTGCCCTTGCGCTCTTTTTGCAGCATGGCGAGCGATTCCTTGCTCTCCAGGCTGAAGTACTGGATCTGCGCCTCGTAGTCGGTGCGATGCGCGTGCGCGCCCCACAGCGCCCAGCGGCGCAGGCCGCCCAGGGTGAGCTGCTGGAACAGCACATCGATCTTGCCCAGCATCGGCCGCACGCCGCGCGGGGCCTGGGCGATGAGGGTGTTGATGAACTGCAGATACTTGCTGAACAGCTCGGCATCGCCCAGACGGTTGGCCGCGGTCGGGGCGGTGGCGAGCAGCAGTTCGATCACCGCGCCCGATGTTTTGGAGGCCAGTGTGAGCGCCGCCGTGGCCAGTTCGCCAACCACGTCCTCGCCCACTTCCTTGGCCACCAGCGGGGCGTTGTCGATCCAGTTCTCCACCAGCGAATCGCCCTTGCCGAGGCCATGCAGCGCACCCGCGCCCTTGAGGTAGTTGTCCAGCCCGCGCGGGCTCAGCACCTTGGTGGCGTCGGGCCAGGCGGACTTGAGCACGGTCTGGGTGTGCTCGGACAAATCTTCGAGGTAATCGGCGTAGTCGTCGAGATTGATGGCCATGGGTCATGCCTCCGCGTTGAAGAACACCGCCATCAGAAGAACGTGCTCACCGCTGCATCCAGCGCGTCGCGCATGTCGGGGTCGTCGGTGATGGGGCGGACCAGCGCCACGCGGCAGGCGGACTTGGGATCGACGCTTTTGGCGATGAGGCTGCCGGCGTAAATCAGCATGCGGGTGGACAGGCCTTCGTCCAGGCCATGGCCCTTGAGGTTGCGGCTGCGCTCGGCGATGGACACCAGCTTCTCGGCAACGTCCGTGGCGACGCCGGATTCGTGGACGACGATCTCGCTTTCGATGGCGTGCTCGGGATAGGTGAAGTCCAGGCCGCCGAAGCGCTGCTTGGTCGACTGCTTCAAATCCTTCATCAGGCTCTGGTAGCCGGGGTTGTAGGAGATGACGATCTGGAAATCCGGGTGTGCATGCACCAGCTCGCCCTTCTTCTCCAGCGGCAGCACGCGGCGGTTGTCGGTCAGGGGGTGGATGACCACGGTGGTGTCCTGCCGCGCTTCGACCACTTCGTCGAGATAGCAGATGGCGCCGTGGCGCGCGGCAATGGCCAACGGGCCATCCTGCCAGCGCGTGCCCTGGGCGTCGAGCAGGAAGCGGCCCACCAGGTCGGAGGCGGTCATGTCCTCGTTGCAAGCCACGGTGATGAGCGGCCTGCCCAGTTTCCATGCCATGTATTCGACGAAGCGGGTCTTGCCGCAGCCGGTGGGGCCCTTGAGCATCATGGGCATGCGCACCGAATAGGCCGCCTCGAACAAGGCCACCTCGTCGGCGACGGGGCGGTAATACGGTTCCTTGGTGATGCGGTATTGGTCGATGATGTTGTCGTTCATCTTGGCTCCTTGCATGGGACGTTTTGATTGATCCACGAATGGCGCGAGCACCATGTGACGGCGCAACGGCCTGTTGACGCGCCATGCGTGGACAAACCATTCGCGGGCAAACAAAAGCCCCCCGCGCCCGATTGCGGGCGACGGGGGGCTCGGTACGGGTCACCCGTCGCAGCTTAGACCGTCTTGCCGCGGAAGATCACCATCGACGTGCCTTGGGACTGATTGAAGTTGTTGTAACCAATCAGACGCACATGGTTGTCGGGGTTGGCCTTGTGGCAGGCTTCGGCTTCGGCCAGGACCTTGTCCACGTCGGTTTCGCCGAACATCGGCAGCTTCCACATATACCAGTAGGAGTCCATCAGGTATTGCGGCTCGATGTGCTCGATGGCCGGGTTCCAGCCTTTTTTCACCAAATACTCGACCTGCTTCTTGATGCTGGCCGCGTTCATCGCGGGCAGGTAGGAGAAGGTCTCGAACTTGCGGCTGGCGGGGTCGCTCAGGCGGCTTTTGTAATCCATCACTTCAGACATTTGATTTCCTTTGAGGTGTTAGGGGACAGGGCATCGGGCGGACGCGGACTTGCCAGGACTGGATCGAGGCAGCCCCGCACCGTGCCATCGCGATGCCTGAGACCCGATTACTTGTGGGCGACGTCCAGCTTGTCCACGGTGTCGAACTCGAACTTGATCTCTTTCCACGTTTCCATGGCGATCTTCAGTTCCGGGCTGTGGGCAGCGGCAGCCGCGAGAATCTCCTTGCCTTCCTTCTCGATGGCGCGGCCCTGGTTGCGGGCTTCCACGCAGGCTTCCAGCGCGACGCGGTTGGCCGCGGCGCCGGCAGCATTGCCCCAAGGGTGGCCGAGCGTGCCGCCACCGAACTGCAGCACCGAGTCGTCACCGAAGATGCTCACCAGTGCAGGCATGTGCCAGACGTGGATGCCACCGGACGCCACCGGCATCACGCCCGGCATGGAACCCCAGTCCTGATCGAAGAAGATGCCGCGCGAACGGTCTTCCTTGATGAACTCGTCGCGCATGATGTCGATCCAGCCCAGGGTCGCATCGCGGTCGCCTTCGAGCTTGCCGACCACGGTACCGGAGTGCAGATGGTCGCCGCCCGACAGACGCAGACACTTGGTCAGCACGCGGAAGTGGATGCCGTGGTGCGGGTTGCGGTCCAGCACGGCGTGCATCGCGCGGTGGATGTGCAGCAGCATGCCGTTGTCGCGGCACCAGTTGGCCAGGCCCGTGTTGGCGGTAAAGCCACCGGTGAGGTAGTCGTGCATGATGATGGGCGCGCCGATTTCCTTGGCGAACTCGGCACGCTTGTACATCTCTTCCGGCGTGGGGGCGGTCACGTTCAGGTAGTGGCCCTTGCGCTCGCCGGTCTCACGCTCGGCCTTGAGGGTGGCTTCGTGCACGAAGGAAAAACGGTCGCGCCAACGCATGAACGGCTGGCTGTTGACGTTCTCGTCATCCTTGGTGAAGTCGAGCCCCCCGCGCAGGCACTCGTACACGGCGCGACCATAGTTCTTGGCCGACAGGCCCAGCTTGGGCTTGATGGTGCAACCCAGCAGCGGACGGCCGTACTTGTTCATCTTGTCGCGCTCGACCTGGATGCCGTTGGGCGGACCGCCGCAGGTCTTGACGTAGGCGATGGGGAAGCGCACGTCTTCCAGGCGCAGCGCGCGCAGGGCCTTGAAACCGAACACGTTGCCCACCAGCGAGGTCAGCACGTTGACCACGGAGCCTTCTTCGAACAGGTCGATCGGGTAGGCCACGAAGGCGTAGAAGCAGGTGTCGTCGCCGGGAACGTCTTCGATGGCGTAGGCGCGTCCCTTGTAGTAGTCCAGGTCGGTCAACAGGTCGGTCCACACCGTGGTCCAGGTGCCGGTGGACGACTCGGCGGCGACGGCGGCAGCCACTTCCTCACGGTCCACGCCAGCTTGCGGCGTGATCTTGAAGCACGCCAGGAGGTCGGTGTCTTTCGGGGTGTAATCGGAGGTCCAATACGTTTGCCGATATTCCTTCACACCGGCGTTATAGGTTTTCGTGGCCATTAAAAACTCCTTGCAAGATTGAGACGAAAGCCTTCCCGACACGTGTGAGATGGCATGGTGCCCGGACGAGCAAACGAACTGTAGTCGGCTTTGGCGGCAAAAAATAATTGTTTTTACACTGCGTTATCATAGATACCAATCTATGTTGAATATTGCATCGCAGCATCCCTATCTATGCGACACGCCACCCTGCGCCAGTTCAAAGTGTTCGAGTCCATTGCTCGCCTGCGCAGCGTCACGCGCGCCGCCGAGGAACTGCACCTGACCCAGCCCACGGTGTCCATCCAGCTCAAGCAGCTGTCCGAAATCGTCGGCCTGCCGCTGCTGGAACAGGTGGGCAAAAAGCTGTACCTGACCGATGCGGGGCAGGAGCTGTTGAAGGTCTGCCAGACCATGTTCGACAACCTGGCCCGGTTCGAGATGGTCGTGTCCGACTTCAAAGGCACGAAGGCCGGGCGGCTGCGCCTGTCGGTCATCACCACCGCGCAGTACTTCATTCCCCGCCTGCTCGGGCGCTTTTTCGAGCGCTACCCCGGCATCGAGGTCTCACTGGAAGTCACCAACCGCGGCAAGGTGCTGCAGCGCCTGAGCGACAACGCCGACGATCTGTACGTGCTGGGCCAGCCGCCCGAGCACATGGATGTGCGCGCCGAAGCGTTTCTCGACAACCCGCTGGTGGTGGTGGCGCCGCACGAGCACCCGCTGGCACTGGAGCGCAACATCACCCTGCCCCGTTTGGCGCAAGAGTTCTTCCTCATTCGCGAGCCCGGTTCGGGCACAAGGCTGGCGGCCGAAAATCACTTCAAGGATCACGGCCTGGCGCTCAAAGTGCGCATGGAACTCGGCAGCAACGAAGCCATCAAGCTGGCCGTGGCGGGCGGTTTGGGGCTTGCGGTGCTTTCCGCCCATACCTTGGCGCTGGAGAAGAACAGCGACGAGATCACGGTGCTGGACGTGCAGGGCTTCCCCATTCGCCGCCAGTGGTATGTGCTGCGCCCGGCCGACAAGCAGCTTTCCGTGGTGGCGCAAACCTTCCTGGATTTCATGCTCACCGAAAGTCAGGCCATGGCACGAAGCTACCTGCCGCAGATTCCCGCCTTCATGCCGCCCGCATCTGGAATCAAAGTGAAGGCGCCGTCAAAGTCCAAGCCGCAACGGTCGCCCTAGGCGGTCGTTGCGCAAAGCACTGACCACAAAGCGCGGCTTCAGCCCGTCTGGCGCAAGCCGTGCAGTGCGTGGGCGTATTGCGTGGTCACTTTGTGCGGCTCGCGCACATTGAACCCCAGGTCGCGCAGCAGGCCGTCCTTCAAGCCATAGACGCAGGCATGCACCGTCAGTCGCTGGTTTCGCCCCCAGGCATCCTGCAGCACGGTGCTGCGGCACACGTTGTGCGCCTGCTCCAGGGCGTTGAGTTCGCACAGCCGGTCGTGCCGGGCCTGCGCGTCGGGCAGGCTGTCGAGCAAGGCCAGGTGGCGCTCCATCACGTCACCCACATGGCCCAGCCAATTGTCGGCCAGGCCCACCCGCGTGTTGTCCAGCACCGCCCGGATGCCCGAGCAGCCGTAATGCCCCACCACCAGGATGTGTTCCACATGCAGAATGTCGACCGCGAACTGCAGCGTGGACAGGGCGTTGAGGTCCGAATGCGGCACCACATTGGCCACGTTGCGATGCACGAACACCTCACCCGGCGCCAGGTCGATGACCTCGTTGGCAGGAACCCGTGAATCCGAACAACCCACCCAGAAATACTTGGGCGCCTGCTGCTGTGCCAGAGATTGGAAAAAGCCCGGCTTGCTGCTGTTGGTTCGCTCCACCCAGCGCTGGTTGTTGTCGAACAGCAGGGCGTAGTCGGGGTCTTGGGATGATGGCATGGCTAGGGCTTGTGCGGTCGCACCAGCGCGGGCTCGCGCTGGCAGTGAACATCCTAGCCCAGGCCGACTCCCTGGAATTGCACCGGATTTACAGCGCCAGTCGCCCGCTCAGGGTCTGCCACCACATCACCCAGTCGCCCATCAAACTGTAGACGGGCCGCTTGAATGAAGCCGGGCGGTTGTGCTCGAAAAAATAATGACCGACCCAGGCGAAGCCGTAGCCGCAAACCACGCCGGCCAGCAGCCACCAAGGGTTGCCGGTGAACACCAGGAAGAACAGGCAGATCAGCGCAAGTGTGGAGCCGGTGAAATGCAGCCGCCGGCACACCGGGTTGCGGTGCTCGGCCAGGTAGAGCGGATAGAACTCGGCGAAGGTCTTGCACTGCGCCAAGCGCGCAGGGTTGGGTGCGGCGATGGGGCCGTTGGCTTGATGACGGGCACGCATGACAAGCTTCCTCCATCAGGACTGCGGGCGGGATGCCCACGACAAGCATAGGCCGAAACGGGCGAATCGCATGGCCGGATGCCGGTTGCACAGCGTCATGCCGCGATGCAAAGCCGCTGCCGTGCAGCGCGGTATTCCTGGCCGAGCTTGGCCACGAGTTCGGCTGCCGGCAAGACGCGGTCGATGGCGCCGATGCCCTGGCCGCAGCCCCAGATGTCTTTCCACGCCTTGGCACCACCGATGGCCGATGCGAAATCCATCTTGCTCGGGTCGCCCTCCGGCAAGTGGTCGGGGTCCATGCCCGCGGCGACAATCGAGCCGCGCAGATAGTTGCCGTGAATGCCGGTGAAAAGGTTGGAGTAGACGATGTCTTGGGCGCTGCTGCCCACGATCATTTGCTTGTAGGCATCCGGCGCCCGCGCCTCCTCGGTGGCGATGAAGGCGCTGCCGACATAAGCCAGATCGGCCCCCATGGCCTGCGCCGCCAGCACCGCGTCGCCACCGGCGATGGCCCCCGCGAGCACCAGCGGACCGTCGAACCACGCCCGCGTTTCCTGCACCAGGGCGAAGGGCGATTGCACGCCCGCATGCCCGCCCGCGCCGGTGGCCACGAGGATGAGCCCGTCCGCTCCCTTCTCGATGGCCTTGTGCGCGAAGGCCTGGTTGATGACGTCGTGCAGCACGATGCCGCCCCAGGCATGCACGCCCTGGTTCACCTCGGGCCGCGCACCCAGCGAGGTGATGACGATGGGCACGCGGTACTTGGCGCAGGCCATCATGTCGTGCTCCAGCCGGTCGTTGCTGCGGTGGACGATCTGGTTCACCGCGAACGGCGCGGCGGGCTGGTCCGGATGGGCCTTGTCCCACGCTGCCAGCGCCTCGGTGATCTCGGCCAGCCACTCATCGAGTTGCGAGGCGGGCCGGGCGTTGAGCGCCGGAAAGCTGCCGACGATGCCGGCCGTGCACTGCGCAATCACCAGCTTGGGGTTGGAGATGATGAACAGCGGCGAACCGATGACCGGTAGGCGAAGCGTGGATAAACCGGTGGGCAGCGCCATGGTCAGAACGCCTCCACAGGCAAGGCCATCACGCTGTCCGCGCCCTGCAGCACCGCGTCTCGCAGCGCGCCGCAGCGCGGCAGGATGTGGGCGCAATAGAAGGCTGCCGTGCTGCGCTTGGCTTGGGCAAAAGCGGCATCTTCACCCGGCAGATGGGCCGTGGCCAGCCAGCTTTGCGCCAGTTGCCAGCCCGCCATCAAAATGCCCGCCAGCATGAGATACGCCACGCTGCCCGCGTAGGCGGCATTGGGATTGGACTTGCCGTTGGCAGCGATGAAGTGGACAACCTGCTCGTAGGCCGCGCGTGCGGTGGCGAGTTGCGCGGCCATGGCGCTGGCCTGGGCGTCGCCCGTGGCCTTGAGCGCTTCTTCGGTCTGCCCCACGCGGCGCGCGAAGTTCAGCGCCAACGCGCCGGCATCGCGCACGGTTTTGCGCCCCACCAGGTCGTTGGCCTGAATCGCCGTGGTGCCTTCGTAAATGGTGAGGATGCGCGCATCGCGGTAAAACTGGGCCGCACCGGTTTCCTCGATGAAGCCCATGCCGCCATGCACCTGCACCCCGAGGCTGGCCACCTCGATGCTCATTTCGGTGGAGAAGCCCTTGACCAGCGGCACGAGGAATTCATACGCGGCCTCGTGCGCGGCACGTTGGTGCGCGTCGGCGTGGGCGCGGCCCACGTCGTGCAGGCTGGCGGCCATCAGGGCCAGCGCGCGCGCGCCTTCGATGAGGGCGCGCATGGTCATGAGCATGCGGCGCACGTCCGGGTGATGGATGATGGCGACGGACTGCGCCGCGCTGCCATCCACCGGGCGCGACTGCACGCGGTCTTTCGCATAAGCCGCTGCCTTTTGATAGGCGCGCTCCGCCACCGCGATGCCTTGCAGGCCCACGGCGTAGCGCGCGGCGTTCATCATGATGAACATGTATTCCAGACCGCGATTGGCCTCGCCGATCAACTCCCCCACTGCCCCCTCGCCCACCGCGCCCTTGCCGTCGCCAAACACCAGCACGGCGGTCGGGCTGGCCTTGATGCCCAGCTTGTGTTCGATGGAGGCGCACCACACGTCGTTGCGCCGCCCGTCAGCAATCACCTTGGGCACGATGAACAACGAAATGCCTTTGACCCCAGCAGGGGCGTCGGGCAGGCGGGCAAGCACCAGATGGACGATGTTCTCGGCCATGTCGTGCTCGCCATAGGTGATGTAGATCTTCTGGCCGAAGAGGCGGTAGCTGCCGTCGCCCTGCGGTTCGGCGCGGGTGCGCACCAGCGCAAGGTCGGAGCCTGCCTGTGGCTCGGTCAGGTTCATGGTGCCGGTCCACTCGCCGGAAATCAACTTCGGGATGTAGCGCTGTTTTTGCTCGTCCGAACCCGCAGTGAGCAGGGCTTCGATCGCACCGTCGGACAACAACGGGCAGAGCGCGAAGCTCAGATTGGCGCTGTTGAGCATTTCGGTGCAGGCCGCGGAAATGCTCTTGGGCAGGCCCTGGCCGCTGAACTCCGCCGGATGCTGCAAGCCTTGCCAGCCGCCCTCGGCGAACTGCTTGAACGCCTGCTTGAAGCCCGGCGTGGTGGTCACCACGCCGTCCTTCCATGTGCTGGGCTGCAAGTCGCCCGCGCGGTTCAACGGCGCGACCACATCCTGGTTGAACCTGGCGCACTCCTCCAGCACGGCACGGGCGGTGTCGGGCGTGGCGTCCTCGAAGCCGGGCAGTTTGGCGATGGAATCAAGGCCCGCGAGATGTTCGAGGTCGAACATCATGTCGCGGACGGGGGCGGTGTAGCTCATGCGAGTCTCCGGCTTGGGGCGTAGTTTTGGTGGGGCCATCTGTGCGGCCTCTGCTGTTCGTGAACGCGCTTGATGCGTCAAATTTGCTTGACCATTTCCGGCACGGCGGTGAACAGATCGGCCACCAGGCCGTAGTCGGCCACGCCGAAAATCGGCGCCTCTTCATCCTTGTTGATGGCGACGATGACCTTGCTGTCCTTCATCCCCGCCAGATGCTGGATGGCCCCGGAAATGCCGACCGCGACATAGAGCTGAGGAGCGACGATCTTGCCGGTCTGCCCCACCTGCCAGTCGTTGGGCGCATAGCCCGCGTCCACCGCGGCGCGGCTGGCGCCCAGCGCGGCGCCGAGCTTGTCGGCCAGCGGGGTCATCACCGCCTCGAAGTTTTCCTTGCTGCCCAGGCCGCGGCCGCCGGAGACGATGATCTTCGCGGCGGTGAGTTCGGGCCGCTCGCTCTTGGTGGTTTCGCGCCCGACCAGGCTGGACAGGCCGGTGTCGGCCACCACGGCAATGCTGTCGACCGCGGCGCTACCGCCGGTGGCGGCGACCGGGTCGAAGCCGGTGGTGCGCACGGTGATGACCAGGGTCTTGTCGGCGCTCTGCACCGTGGCGATGGCGTTGCCGGCGTAGATCGGGCGGTCGAAGGTGTCGGGACCGAGCACATGGATGATGTCGGACACCTGCGCCACGTCGAGCAGGGCGGCCACGCGCGGCGCGACGTTCTTGCCGAAGGCGGTGGCGGGGGCGAGGATGTGGCTGTAGGCGGGGGCGAGTGCCAGCACCTGCGCCGCGGCGTTCTCGCCCAGGCCGGCGCCGAGGTGCGGCGCGTCGGCGCACAGCACCTTGGCCACGCCCGCGGCTTGTGCGGCGGCCTGCGCCACCGCGGCGCAGCCTTCGCCCGCGACGAGCACATGCACCTGCGGGTCGCACAGCAGCGCCGCGGCGATGGTGTTGAGGGTGGAGGGCTTGAGAACGTGGTTATCGTGTTCGGCAATGACGAGTGCGGTCATGGAAAATTCTCGATGGGATGGCGGGCCGATGGAGGGTGTGCCAGTGCGTTGCGCGCCGTGGGGTGCGCCGCAAAGGGCCGATCAGATGACCTTGGCTTCGGTCTTCAGGCGGGCGACCAGCGTGGCCACGTCGGGCACTTTCACCCCGGCACCGCGCTTGGGCGGCTCCACCACCTTGAGGGTTTTCAGGCGCGGCGCCACGTCCACGCCCAACTCACCCGGCTTGAGGGTGTCGATCTGCTTTTTCTTCGCCTTCATGATGTTGGGCAGGGTGACGTAGCGCGGCTCGTTCAGGCGCAGGTCGGTGGTGATGACGGCGGGCAGCTTCACAGCAATGGTCTCCAGACCGCCGTCGACTTCGCGCGTGACGTTCGCCTCGGTCGCGCCCAGTTCCACCTTGGAGGCGAAGGTGGCTTGCGACCAGCCCAGCAGGGCGGCGAGCATCTGCCCGGTCTGGTTGCTGTCGTCGTCGATGGCCTGTTTGCCGAGGATGACGAGCTGCGCGCCTTCCCGGGTCGTCACGGCTTTGAGCAGCTTGGCCACGGCCAGCGGCTGCAGTTCGGTGTCGCTCTCCACCAGCACGCCGCGGTCGGCGCCGATGGCCATGGCCGTGCGCAGGGTCTCGCCGCAGGCGGCAAGGCCGCAACTCACGGCAATGATTTCGCTGGCCACGCCCTTCTCCTTCAGGCGCACCGCTTCTTCCACGGCAATCTCGTCGAAGGGGTTCATGCTCATCTTCACTCCCGCGGTGTCGATGCCGCTGCCATCCGTTTTGACCCGCACCTTGACGTTGTAATCGACCACGCGCTTGACCGCGACCAGCACTTTCATTCAAGACTCCTGAGGAATGGGAACAACGGTTTCCGAGTATAGGCAGCGCCATTCAGAGCCAAGTGGGCTCACGGCAAATAACCCAAAAAAATCGAACGACCGTTCTTTTTTCTAGTGTATCGGCCTGTGGATACCGAATCAAGCCCCTTGCACGGGCCGAATGGGGTTGTTGTCCGGGGACGAAGGCTCGGCCGGCTCCGGAGCCGGGGGCCGATCCGGCTTTTGTCCCGGGCCCCAATGCAGCACCCGCTGCGGGAAGGGAAGCTCCACGTTGGCGGCTCTGAGCGCGCGCCAGACCGCCAGGTTCACGGCACCACGGATATTGAGGGTGCCGTTCTCGGGATCGGCAATCCAGTAGCCGATGGTGATCTCCAGCCCGTCGCTGCCGAAGTTGCTGAGCACGGCGTTGGGAGCCGGGTCGTGCAGCACGCGGGCGACCGAGATGGCCGTCTCGCGAATAAGGGGGAGCACGACGTCCAGGTCGCTGGCATAGCCCACCGAGACGGTGGTGGACATCCACACATTGGGGTCGGTGTACGACAGGTTTTCGATGCGGTTGGAGATCAGCATCTCGTTGGGCACGATGGACTCGGTGCCGCCGCTGCTGCGCACCACGGTGTAGCGGGTCTTGATGTCCAGGATCTTGCCCTGGAAGGTGTCCAGGCGCACGTTGTCGCCGACCCGCAAACTGCGCTCGAGGAGGATGACGAAGCCCGAAACGTAGTTGGCCGCGATGCGCTGCAGGCCCAGCCCCAGGCCCACGCCCAGGGCGCCGCCGAACACGCCCAGCACGGTGAGGTCGATGCCCACCATCTGCAGCGCCACCAGCAAGGCAACGGTGAAGATGGCGGCGCGAATCAGGCGCGACAGCACCAGACGCAGATTGATTTCCAGCGGCGACGCCAGCAACCTGCTTTCCAGCAGCGACGACACCCACAAGGCCAGGACCAGCGTGATGGCGATGGAGGCGATGCCTCGCATCAGCGTCCAGCCGGTGAGGCGCTGGTTGCCGAGATGAAAGGAAAAGGCGTCCAGCGCCTCGATGATTTCCGGCAGCGCGCCGCTCAGGTAGAGGAACAGCCCCAGCCACGCCAGCCAGCTCAGGCCGCGCACCAGGAAGCGGATGGGTTCGCTGCCTGGAAACGCGCGTTGCGAAGCCCGGGCTGCAACCCGCACCAGCAGCCACACGGCCAGCGCTGGCAGCGCCAGCTTGAGCAAGGGCGCGTTGCGCAGCATGGGCGTGGCGTGGCGCGCAAACTGCAGCGACAGCAGCGCGATGATCGGCATGCCCACACCGTCGCCCAGCGCCGCGCGCAACGCAGCCTTCCAGGTGGCGGCCGCCATCAGGCGACGCTCCAGCCACATGCCTGCGACCAGCCCCAGAAGCAGGGCACCCGCAATCAGCAGCAGCTGCCAGCGCAGCTGCGCCCAGGGATGGTGGAGGACGGCGAGAAGCAGGGGGGATTCCATGGATGCGTGCGGCTAGGCCAAAGCCGCATGCTATCGGCAGCAAGCGCCGCACGTCTGCCACTTGTGCGTCGACCCGGGAGCGCCGTCTCAAGGCTGGGCGCACTTCCTGAACCGGCCTCAATGCCCACCGCGCCACGCCGGTGCGCGTTTGTCGATGAAGGCCTGCACGCCTTCCAGCGCCTCTTCGGTCATGAAGTTGCACGTCATGGTCTGGCCCGCCAGCTGGTAGGCGCTGGCAATGCCCATTTCGATCTGGCGATAAAACTGCGCCTTGCCCATGGCGATGGCCGAAGCCGGCTTGGCCAGAATGCTCTGCACCAGCTTCTCCACCTCGGCGTCCAGCGCCTCGGGAGCGGCCACGCGGTTCACCAGCCCCCATCGCAGCGCGGTTGCGGCGTCGATGAAGTCGCCGGTCAGCAGCATCTCCATGGCCACCTTGCGCGGCACATTGCGCGCCAGCGGCACGCTGGGGGTGGAGCAGAACAAGCCGACGTTGATGCCCGAGACGGCAAAGCGCGCATCGCTTGCTGCCACCGCCAAATCGCACTGCGCCACGAGCTGGCAGCCGGCCGCGGTGGCAATGCCGTGCACCCGGGCGATGACCGGCTGCGGCAGCGCGAGCAGGCCGAGCATGACCTTGCTGCAGCGCTCGAACAGATCGCTGCTTTTCTCGGCGCTCGGCTCGGCGCGCATTTCCTTCAGGTCGTGCCCGGCGCAGAACGCGCGGCCCGCGCCCTGGATGATGACGACGCGCGCGGACGAATCGCCCTGCAGCGCGTCGATCTCGGCCTGCAGCGCGCCCAGCAGCGCGTCCGACAGGGCGTTGAAGGCCTGCGGCCGGTTGAGGGTGAGCGTCACCACGCCGCGCGCGTCGCGGGTGTTGAGCACCAGAGGGGGTTGGGCTTGCAGTACGGCATTCATGACGGTCTCCTTGATCGTTGCTTGAATTTTCAGTGTCGTCGCGGACTTCGCGCTCACCGATCGATGGCGCTGCGCGAGCGGGCCCGCTCGCGCAGCGCGAATTTCTGGATCTTGCCGGTGGAGGTCTTGGGCACCTCGCCGAACACCACCTTGCGCGGCACCTTGAAACCGGCCAGATGGAGTTTGCAAAAGGCCATGATGTCCTCGGCCGTGGCCTGCGCGCCAGGCTTGCGTTCGATGAAGGCGCAAGGCGTCTCGCCCCATTTCACATCGGGCATGGCGACCACCGCCGCCACCATCACCGCCGGATGACGATACAGCACATCTTCCACCTCGATGCTGGAGATGTTTTCGCCGCCGGAGATGATGATGTCCTTGCTGCGGTCCTTGATCTTGATGTAGCCGTCCGGGTCGACCACCGCCAGGTCGCCGGTGTGGAACCAGCCGCCGCGAAAGGCCTCGGCCGTGGCCTGCGGGTTGCCCAGATAGCCCTTCATCATGATGTTGCCCTTGAACATGACCTCCCCCATCGTCTGGCCGTCGTGCGGCACCTCGTCCAGGGTGTCGGCGTCGCGCACCGTGGCGCCGTCCTGCAGGTGGTAGCGCACGCCCTGGCGCGCGTTCAGGCGGGCACGCTCGGACAGCGGCAGCGCATCCCAGTCGGCCTGCTTGGCGCAGACCGTGGCCGGGCCGTAGACCTCGGTGAGGCCATACACATGGGTGAGCTCGAAGCCCATCGCCTCCAGGCCCTCGATCATCGCGGCCGGCGGCGCGGCACCCGCCACCATCGCCCGCACCTTTTGCGCGATGCCCGCTTTCATCTCCGCCGGGGCGTTCACCAGCAGGCCGTGGACGATGGGCGCGCCGCAGTAATGCGTCACGCCCTCGCCGCGCATGCGCTCGAAAATCGCCTGCGCCTCGACCCGGCGCAGGCAGACGTTGATGCCGGCGCGCGCCGCCACCGTCCATGGAAAACACCAGCCGTTGCAATGGAACATCGGCAGGGTCCAGAGGTACACCGGGTGGCGCGGCATGTCCCATTCCAGGATGTTGGAGACCGCGTTGACATAGGCGCCGCGGTGCGAATAGACCACGCCTTTGGGTTTGCCGGTGGTGCCCGAGGTGTAGTTCAGGGCGATGGACTCCCACTCGTGCGTCGCACCCGGCAAGGCGTCAGCGGGGTCGCCCTCGGCCAGCAGCGCGTCGTAGTCCAGGCTGCCGATGGACTCGCCCCGCGCGACGAATTCGGGATCGGGAACGTCCACCACCAGCGGCGCCGGCAGCCCCTGCGCCACGGCCAGGTCCACCGCGCGGCGCATCACGCCGGTCAACTCGGCATCCACCAGCACCGCCTTGGCGCCGCCATGCAGCAGCATGTAGGCCAAGGCTTCGGCATCCAGCCTGGTGTTCAACGCGTTGAGCACCAGGCCGGCCAGCGGCACACCGAAATGCGCCTCCACCATGGCCGGCACATTGGGCAGCATCACCGCCACCACGTCGCCACGTTGCAAGCCGCGCCGCACCAGGCTGGACGCCAGGCGGCGGCAGCGCTCGCGCGTTTGCCCCCAGGTGCGGCGCAGCGCGCCGTGGGCGATGGCGATGCGCTGCGGGTACAGGTCGGCGGCGCGGTCGAGAAAAATCAGGGGTGTGAGCGGCGCGTGGTTGGCCGCGTTGGGCACGAGGTCGGTGTCGTTCATGCGGGTCTCCGTTAGGGCCATGTTGCGCCTTCCGCCTTGCTGTGAACTTGCGCGGTGGACAACTCCGTGCGGCTCCTTGCGGCGCCTCAGTCGTCCAAGCCCGCCAGCACGCGCACATGCGCCGCGACGCTGCGGCCCAGGGCGCTCAGGTTGTAGCCCCCCTCCAGACAGGAGACGATGCGCCCCTCGCACACCTCGGCCGCCAGCTCGCGCAGCGCGCGGGTGATCCAGGCGTAATCGGCCTCCACCAAGCCCATCTGGCCGAGGTCGTCTTCGCGGTGGGCATCGAAACCGGCGGAGATGAAGATCATTTGCGGCGCAAAAGCGCGCAGGCGCGGCAGCCACTGCTGCTGCACCACCTCGCGCACCCGCGCGCCGTTGCTGTAGGCCGGCAGCGGCACGTTGAGCATGTTGGCGGCCGGCTGTTCGGTGCCGCTGTACGGGTAGAAGGGATGCTGGAAAAAACTCGTCATGAGCACCCGTGCATCGCCGCTGAAAATGTCTTCCGTGCCGTTGCCGTGATGCACGTCGAAATCGACGATGGCCACGCGCTCCAGCCCGCGCTTGTCCAGCGCATGACACGCCGCCACCGCCACGTTGTTGACGAAGCAAAAACCCATGGCCTGCGCACGCATGGCGTGGTGGCCAGGCGGGCGAATGGCACAGAACGCGTTGTCGAGGCTGCCGTCCAACACCGCGTCGGTCGCCGCAATGGCCGCCCCGGCCGCACGGCGTATGGCCTGCCAGGTCTGCGGGTTCATCGCCGTGTCGGGGTCGATCCAGGCATAACCGGCCTCGATGCTGCCCGCCTCGCGCAAGCCTGCGATCAGGGCGGCGCTGTGCGCCAGCTCCATCGCCGACTCGTCCGCCAGCGGCACCGATGGGCGCAGCAGCACCCAGTCCAGGCCGCTGGCCATCAGCCGATCGTCGATCGCAGCCAGGCGCTGCGGACTTTCGGGGTGATCCGCGCCCATCTCGTGCAGGCGGCAATCGGGGTGGGTGTAATACCCGGTGCGCATGGTGTCTCCTCGCGATTCGACATCTG
This sequence comes from Thiomonas sp. X19, assembly GCF_900089495.1. NCBI lineage: Bacteria > Pseudomonadati > Pseudomonadota > Betaproteobacteria > Burkholderiales > Thiomonas > Thiomonas sp. X19. The sequence continues at coordinate 2,432,115 of NZ_LT605203.1, forward strand.
ACGATTTTCGATGCCCCGCACTCAGCCGATTCCACAGTGCGTAGGCACAATGCTGGTTCATTGTGCTACTACGGGTCGCGCCGCGTTTTCTACTCCCATGAACCCCCAACTCGCTGCCCTGGTGGCCCAGATCGACACCGTGCTGGTCGGCAAGAATGCGCAATCCCGGCTGGCGGTGTGCTGCCTGCTGGCCGGCGGCCATTTGCTGATCGAAGACCTCCCCGGCGTCGGCAAGACCACCCTGGCCCACACCCTGGCCCACACCTTCGGGCTGGAGTTTTCCCGCGTGCAGTTCACCGCCGACCTGATGCCCGGCGACCTGCTCGGCGTCACCGTCTACGACCGCAACACCGGCGCCTTCGCCTTCCATCCAGGCCCGGTGTTCACCCAGGTGCTGCTGACCGACGAAATCAATCGCGCCCCGCCCAAGACGCAAAGCGCCTTGCTGGAAGCGATGGAAGAACGCCAGGTGAGCATCGACGGCGCCACCCGCACCCTGCCCTCGCCGTTTTTCGTCATCGCCACGCAGAACCCGCACGACCAGCGCGGCACCTATGCCCTGCCCGAGTCCCAGCTCGACCGCTTTCTCATGTGCCTGTCGCTCGGCTACCCCGACGCCGCCGCCGAGCGCGCGCTGCTGCTGGGCGAAGACCGCCGCAGCCTGCTGGCCCGCCTGCCCGCCCTGCTCAACGCCACCTCGCTGGCCGCGCTGCAGCAGCAGGCGCAAGCCGTGCATGTCGCCGCCGCGCTGGTGGACTATGTGCAGCGCCTGCTCGCCGCCACGCGCGACCCGCGCCGCTTCGCCGAAGGCCTGAGCCCCCGCGCTGGCCTGGCCCTGCTGCGCGCCAGCCGCGCCCACGCCCTGCTGCAAGGGCGCGACTACTGCAGCCCGGAAGACGTGCAGACCGTGCTCCCCGCCATCGCCGTGCACCGCCTGCACCCGGCGGCCGAAACCGCGGGCTCGCGCGACGCCGTGCTCGGGCAGATTGCCGAGCTGCTGCGGCAAGTGCCCATCTGAAGCTGAAGCGCGGAGCAAGGCATGCGCTGCCCCACTGCCCCCCACCAGGCCGTCGCGCCATTCGCGCGGTTTGCGCGACATGACCGGGCGGCGACACAACCCCTCGCCTTGCGGAGCCCGCATTGAGCAAGGCCGCCGCCAGCACGCTCGAAACGCGCCGCCTCTGGCCCGGCAGACGCGCCGCGCCAGACCCGCGCCCGCCCTCGCCCAACAGCCTGCGCGAGCGCTTCGGCCGCTGGGCGCAGGCGCGCCACGAGCCCGGGGCGCAAACCCTGCTGAGTCATCGCAACGTCTACATCCTGCCCACGCGTGCCGGCTGGTTCTTCGCCCTCACCCTGCTGGTGCTGCTGGTCGCGGCCATCAACTACCAGCTCAACCTCGGCTACCTGCTCACCTTCCTGCTCGCAGGCAGCGCCCTGGTGTCGCTGCACATCACCCACAACAATGTGCGCGGCTTGACGCTCGCCGCCCGCATGCCCGACGACGCCCCGCTCTACGCCGGTCAGCCCGCCGCGCTGCGCCTGCAACTGCACAGCCCCGGGCGCCAGCGCTGGGGCCTGCAACTCGCCGCCGGACGCCAGGGCTGGCACGCGCTGGACGTGGGGCGCGACGCCACCGCCGACTTCGCCCTGCCCTGGACCCCGCCCGCGCGCGGCCACCAGCCCTGGCCGCTGCTGCGGATCGAGAGCCGCTACCCGCTGGGCCTGTGGCGCGCCTGGAGCGTGTGGCGTCCCGGTGCTGCGCTCTGGGTCTATCCGCAACCCGAAAACCCGGCGCCGCCGTTGCCCGCGCAGCACCAGGTTCGCAGCGAAGGCCAAGTGCCCACGCGCCAGGTGCTCGGCGACGAACTCGACGACCTGCGCCCCTACCGCCGTGGCGACCCATTGCGCCATGTGGTGTGGAAAAAAGCCGCGAGCGACGACCTCGTCGTGCGCGCTGCCACCCCCGCCACCGCCCAGCCCGAGCGCTGGCTCGACTGGGCCGATCTGCCCGCCGCACTGCCGCTCGAAGCACGTCTGTCGCGCCTGTGCGCCTGGGTGCTGGCAGCAGCGCAGGCCCCCCAGCCCTACGGCCTGCGCCTGCCTGGCCGCGACATCCCCCCGGGCCACGGCCCCGCGCACACGCGCCAGTGTCTGCGCGAGCTGGCAGGCTACGGCCGCGTCGATACAGTCGGTTGATGGCATGCAGGCCGCCTCCCCGCCTCCGCTCCGCAGCACGGCCCGCTGGCTCGCCCATCTGCGCAGCTTGCCGCGCGACGCGCGCGACACGCTGTTCCTGCTCGCCGTTGCCGCCATCACCCTGGTGCCGCTGGCCGGTCATCTGCCGGGCTGGGCGGTGGCGGGGTCTGGCGCCCTGCTGGCGTGGCGCGCCCTGCTGGCTTGGCGCAGCCGGCCGCTGCCGTCGCGCTGGTGGCTGGCGCTCCTGCTCATGCTCGGCGTGGCTGGTGCCTTGCTGCAGTTCCACACCATCTTCGGGCGCGACCCGGGCATCACCCTCGTCAGCCTGCTGCTCGGGCTGAAGGCGCTGGAAACGCGCAACCGGCGCGATGCCTATGTGTTGTTCTACCTCGGCTTTTTTGGCGTCTCGGCCAACTTCCTGTATTCGCAATCGGCCCTCACCGCCGGCTGGATGCTGTTGGCCACGGCGGGCTGGATCACCGCCCTGGTCAACGCCAACCTGCCCGCCGGCGAGCCGCCGCTGCGCCAGCGCCTGTGGCTCACGACCAAGCTGCTGGCTTTCGGCACGCCGGCCATGGTCGTGCTGTTCCTGCTGTTTCCGCGCTTCGCCGGGCCACTGTGGGCACTGCCGAGTTCGGCCTCCAACGCCACCGGGTTGTCCGACCAGATGGACGCCGGCTCCATCGCCAGCCTGGCGCGCGACGACAGCGTGGCGTTCCGTGTCGAGTTCCTCGGGCCCCGTCCGCCCGAGCGCGAGCTGTACTGGCGCGGCCCGGTGCTCACCCTCTTCAACGGTCGGCAATGGAGCCCGCTGCCCGTCAGCCCGCAGGCCATTTCCGCCGGACTCGACCAGCCGCGCAACGTCCGCCCCGAAGGCCCCGGCATCCGCTACGCCGTCACGCTGCAGCCTTCGCAGCAGCCCTTCGTCTTCGCCCTCGATGCCGCCGAAGGCCCGCCGGTGCTCTACGGCCAGCCACAGACCGATGTGGCCCAGCTCTCCAACCTGGAGCTGCGCGCCAGCCGGCCCATCACCCGGCTCACGCGCTACGACATCACCTCCTACCCCCGCTTCAGCTACGGGCCGCGGCGATTGGGCCCGCGCTTCGAGGCCGATCTGCAACTGCCGCCCGGCGACAACCCGCGCACCGTCGCCCTGGGCGAACAGTTCGCCCGCCAGGCGCAGGCGGATGGCGGCGGCCCGCTGCAGGTGGCGCAAGCCGTGCTGCAGATGTTCCGCCGCGAGCCCTTCCACTACAGCCTGAACCCCGGCGCCTACCCCGGGCGCAACCAGATCGACGATTTTCTGTTCGACCGCCGCGTCGGCTTTTGCGAGCACTATGCCCAGGCCTTCGTCGTGCTCCTGCGCGCCGCCGGCATTCCAGCGCGCATCGTCACCGGCTATCAGGGCGGACGCGAAAACCCCATCGACCACACCTGGGTGGTGCGCCAGAGCGACGCCCATGCCTGGGCCGAATACTGGGTGGCCGGGCGTGGCTGGCTGCGCGCCGACCCCACCGCCATGGTCGACCCCTCCCGCATCGACCGCAGCGGGCAGACCCTCGCCGCGCGCGAGCCGCTGCTCGGCATTGCCGCCTTCGGCCCGCGTGACGCCGCCCTGCTGCTGCGCCTGCGCAACCTGGGCGATGCGCTCAACAACGCCTGGAACCAATGGGTGCTGGACTACGGCCAAACCCGGCAGAACAACCTGCTGCGCAAGCTCGGCATGGCGCAACCCAACTGGGCGCAACTCTCCGCACTGGCGGTTGCCGCGCTCAGCCTGGCCGTCAGCCTCATGGGCCTGCTGCTGGTGTGGGAGCGCCGCAAGACCGACCCCTGGAACGCCGCCTACGCCGCGCTGCGCGCGCGCCTGAGCCAAGCCGGCATCGCCAGCACCCCGTCCGATGCCCCTGCAGCCCTGGCCGCGCGCCTGCGCCAAAGCGCACTGGGGCCCGCAGCCGTCACCGAAGCCTGCGCCCTGCTCGACGCCCTGGACCGCTGGCGCTACGCCCGACCCGACGCCGATCGGGCTCGGAGCGAGCGGCAACGACTGCGCCAACTGCGCCGCCACATCGCCCGGCTGCGGCTGCCGCCGGGATTCGCGGGCCAGAACTGACGCCCGGCGCCCATTCGCACCGCCAGGCTCAATGCGCCGACGCGGTTTCCTTGCCCAGATATGTTGCCTGGACCTCGGGCGATTCGAGCAGTTCGCGTGCGCTGGCCTGCAGGGCGATGCGCCCGGTTTCCAGCACATAGCCACGATCGGCCAGCTTCAGCGCCATGCGTGCGTTCTGCTCGACCAGCAGCAAGGTCATGCCCTGCTGCCGGATCTGGCGCAGGGAGCGAAAAATATCGCGCACGATGATCGGCGCCAGCCCCAGGCTGGGCTCGTCGAGCAGCAGCAATCGGGGCTTGGCCATCAGCGCGCGGCCGATGGCCAGCATCTGCTGCTCGCCGCCCGACAAGGTGCCGGCGAGCTGCCGGCTGCGCTCCTCCAGCCGCGGGAACATGAGCAAGACCTGCTTCAGACTTTGCGCCGCTTCGGCAGGCGCGCGCGTGTAGCCGCCGAGCATCAGGTTTTCCGCCACGGTCAATGTGGGAAAGACGCGGCGCCCTTCGGGAGCCTGGGAAATGCCCAGGCGCACGATGCGGTCGGCGCCCACGCGGGCGATGTCCTCGCCGCGGAAGCGCAAATGACCGGCACGCGGCCGCAGCAGGCCGCTGATGGTGCGCATCAACGTGGTCTTGCCCGCGCCGTTGGCGCCGAGCAGGGTGACGATCTCGCCCTCTTCCACCCGCAGGCTCACGCCTTTGAGCGCCTGGATCTGGCCGTAGCGCACGTCCAGGTTTTCAACTTCCAGCAGACTCATGGAACGGCTCACGGAACCACCACTCATGTCCCACCCCCGGCCGCGGCCAGATGGGCAGGCGGCGAAACCGGCGCCGGGAGGTCGTCTTCGTCGTCGTCCTTGCCGAGATACGCCTCGATGACTTCCGGGTGGTTGCGAATGTGCTCCGGCGCGCCTTCGGCGATCTTGCGCCCGAAGTTGATGCAGACGATGCTGTCGGTCACGTTCATCACCACGTTCATGTCGTGCTCCACCAGCAACACGCTGATGCCCTGGTCACGCACCGCCAGAATGGTGCGGTTGAGCGCGGCGGATTCCTGGTCGTTCAGGCCCGCCGCCGGCTCATCGAGGATCAGCAGCCTGGGCTTGGCGATCAAGGCGCGCGCCAGTTCCACCCGGCGCTGCAGGCCGTAGGGCAAGGACGCCACGTCCTCGTCGGCCACCGTGTCGAGTTCGAGCCGCGCCAGCAGCTCGCGCACCTTGGCGCGCAGCTCCACCTCTTCGCGGCGCTGAAACGGCGTGCCCAGCAAGCCCTGCCACCAATGCTGGCGCGTTTGCAAGTGCAGGCCCGCCAACACATTCACCAGCACCGTCTGGCCGTAGAACAGCCGGATGGTCTGGAAGGTGCGGAAAATGCCGGCGCGGGCAATGCGGTGGGGCGCCCATCCGGTGATGTCCCGGCCGCCCAGTTCGATGCGCCCTTCGGAAGGTTTGTAGACCCCGGTGATGAGGTTGAACGCCGTGGTCTTGCCCGCGCCGTTCGGCCCGATCAGCCCGACCACCTGCCCTTGCTCGACGGAAAAACTCAGGTCGCCCACCGCCTGCAAACCACCGAAGCGAATGCCCACGCCGTCCAGACGCAACAGCGCGCCGCTCATTCCTTCGCCTCCTGCGGCTGGGCGCGTGGCCAGATGCCCTGCGGGCGCAGCACCATCACCACCACCATGGCGATGCCGAACACGAAGTAGCGGTACTGCGCGAAGCCGCGGAAGGCCTGCGGCACGACGAACATCAGCGCGGTGCCCAGCAGCACCCCCGGGATCGACCCCTGCCCGCCCACCAGCACGATGGCGAACAGCGTCACCGATTCGGTGAACACAAAAGCCCCGGGACTCACCGCGGCCATCAGCGTGGCGAACAGCGTGCCGCCGAAACCGGCCAGCCCCGCCCCCAGCGCGAAAGCCAGCACGCGGTAGGCGCGCGCATCGATGCCCATGGTCGTGGCGGCGAGCTGGTCGTGCTTGATGTAGAACAGCGTGCGGCCGAGGTGGGAGCGGTCGAGGTTGCGGATCAGCAGCAGCACCGCCGCGAACGCCAGCCAGTCGAGCCAGAACTGCGCGTTCTGGCTGGTGAGCTGCCAGCCGAACAGGCTGGGCACGCCGATGCTGAAAATACCGTCGGCCCCGCCCGTGAGATGGCCGACGTTGTTGTCCAGCGCCAGGATGAAGATGGCGTTGAAGCCGATGGTCGCCACCAGCAGGTAGTCGCCGCGCAGCTTCACGATGGGCGCCGCCAGCACCGCGCCGACGAGGGCCGCCACCAGCACCGCCAGCGGCCAGGTGGCGAAGATGGGCCAGTTGAACTGCGTGTTGAGCACGGCCGTGACGTACGCGCCCACGCCGAAGTACACCGCATGCCCCATGTCGAACATGCCCGCCCGCCCCAGCACGATGTCCTGGCTCAGGGCGACGATGGCATACACCGCGAACAGCGAGGCAATGAACACCCAGGTCTGGTCGAGCCCGAACGGCACCGCCAGCCCCAGCACCCAGAGCGCCGCGCCGACCCGGGGATTGCGCAACAGCGCGAGGATTGGTTTCATACCTTCTCCGCCACGCGTTCGCCGAGCAGCCCGGACGGCCGCACCAGCAGGATGCCGATCAGCAGGGCGAAGGTGATGGCCTCCTGCCACGAGCTCGACATGAAACCCGCGGCAAAGGCGTTGAACAGCCCCAGCAGCACCCCGCCGAGCATGGCCCCCGGAATGTTGCCGATGCCGCCGATGATGGCGGCGATGAAGGCGTTGAGTCCGTAGGTCCAGCCCATCGTGAAGTACACCTGCCGGTAGTACAGGCCGATGAACAGGCCGCCCACCGCGCCGATGGCCGGGCCGATGATGAACACGCTGGAAATCACCCGGTTGACGTTGATGCCCATCAGCCGCGCCGCGTCCTGGTCGCTCGCTGCCGCGCGCATCGCCGTGCCGTAGCGCGTGTGGTGCACGAACCAGTACAGGATGGCCATGAGCACGGCCGAGCCCAGCATGATCAGCACCTGCACCAGGTCGATGCGGGCACCGCCGAAGGTCCAATGCATGGCCGGCAGCAAATGGCTCGGGAACACCTTGAGCTGCGGCCCCCAGATGAGCATGATGCCATTCTCGATGAACAGCGAGGCGCCCAGCGCCGACACCACGGCCGAGAGCCGGTCGGCCTTGCGCAGCGGCCTGTAGGCCGTGAACTCCAGCACCAGTCCGGCAGCGGCAACGACCACGGCCGCCAGGATGAACGCCGCCCCCACCAGCAGCAAATGGCTCTGCCCGCTGCCGGCCCCCGAGCCCAGGGCGACGAGGCCGATGTAGGCGCCGAAAATGCACAGGTCGCCATGGGCGAAATTGATCAGCCTGAGCACACCGTAGACCATGGTGTAGCCCAGGGCGATCAGGGCATAGATGCCACCGACCGTCAGACCGTTGACCAGCTGCTGCAGCACGATGCCGAGCATGAGCGCGTCCCCTCTTTCTTGTTTTGATGGGGGTCGGGCGTGGCGCGCGCACAGCCGCGCCACGCCCGACCTGCCCCTGTGCCGGGGCTCGGGTGGATGTTTACTGGGTCACGGCCGCCGGCGGATAGGTGATCTTGTACCCGCCGCTCGGGGTGATCTCGAACGCCACATACGGGCTGCCGGTGCGCTCGCCCACGGCATTCCAGGAGAACGTCCCGGTCAGTCCCTCGAAATGCTTCAATTCGTGCAAGGCTGGAATCAACTTGGCCGGCTCCACGCTCTTGATCTTCTCGGCGGTATCGAGAATGGCGCGGAAACCATCGGCGTTGGTCAGCGTGAAAATGCTGGGCGGCTCGTGGCCGTAGGCGGCCTTGAACTGGGTGAGGAATTCCTTGGCCGCCGGATACGGCAAGTCCTGCGGCGCCGGCACGTTGATGATCACCGCACCCGCCGCCGCGTTGCCGGCAATCTTGGCAAAGGCCACATTCTGGTTCGCATCGCCGCCAACGAACTTGGCTTTCATGCCCAACTGCGCCATTTGCGCCTTGATCAAACCGCCGTCGGTGTAATAGCCCGAGAAGTACACCACCTGCGGGTGCAGGGCATTGAGCTTGGTCAGCACCGGGGTGTAGTTCTGCGATCCGGCACTGATGTAAGCCTTGTCGAGCACGTCGATGCCGTCCTTCTTCGCATCCGCCACCACCGCATCGGCCAGGCCCGTGGCGAAGCTGGAGTGGTCGGTCACCACGGCGATGCGCTTGTCACCCATGGCCTTGAAATAACCGGCGGTGAACAAGGCTTCGGCGCTGTTGGGCGGCGCGTTGCGGAAAAAAGTCTTGTAGTTGCGCTGCGTCAGTTCGTCGCTGGTGCCGTCGGAGGTCTGAATGACGTTGGCGCGCGCGTAGATCGGCTCGGCGGCCAGCGCAGCGCCGCTGGTGTAGCTGCCGATCACGGCGAGCACGCCGTCGTTCACCAGTTGCCGCGCGCAAATCGCGGCCGCAGCGGCTTCACCCTGGTCGTCGCAGACCTTCACGTCCAGCGGGTGGCCGAGCAGGCCGCCCTTGGCATTGGTCTGCTTCACCAGCAGTTTCACGGCATCGGCAATGCCTTGGCCTTCGTTGGCGTACTGGCCGGTGATCGGCGCCTGCACGCCGATCTTGATGGGCGAAGCCGCGAAGGCCTGGGAAGCAGCCAGGCAAGGGCCGGCTGTGGCCAGGGTGAGAAGAAGCGTTTTGGACAGGTGTCGCATGCTTTGTCTCCTTATTTGATCGTTGTTTGAAGGGAAAGGCCGCAATCGGGCCGTTGTTCGCAGCGGCAAGCGCCGCTGCCTAGCACCAGCCCGTTGATGCGCAGTCCCAGGCAGGCGACAGAGCTCCAGCGGACGGCAAAAGATGAAGCGCACCTCCGATTCCAACCCGGCATGAGGGGCGCACTCAACACGGCATATGCCTGCGAACACATGCTCCGACTTGCCGGGCATGGCATGCACGGTGTCGAAATTGACTCGCGACGCGCATCGCGTTTTGGCGCCGACAGGGTTGTCGACGGCGTGCGCCGTTCGCCGCGTCTTTCGTCGCTTGGATCAAGCACGCAGGTTCAGACTGGCGTCGAGCCATCAACACGCACGGATCTGAGGCGGCGCACCGCAGGCCTGCGAAAATATCGATAAGCACCGCCATGACGTTCAAAAGTTATACCGCTCAACGAATAAAGGTAGCACCAAATGGACCACACTAAAATAGATCTAGGTTTACTTTTTCAACAAAAGGTGCAACCATTCTAGGCTCAAACATGCAAAAGGTGCAACCATGCCAGTGACGACCATCGGTGTAAAAATTGATGACCATGTTCGTCTTCGTATCAAATCTGCGGCTGAGGCGCATGGACGCACGCCGCATTTCGTCGTTAAGCAGATGATCCTGCAAGGGCTGGAGCGGCTCGAACGTGGAGACGCGCTGGAGGCCGACCCGCATGATGGTGAGCTCAAGCCCCCGCCGCAGGAAGACCATCCAGCATCCCCGGTCATGCCGTTTCTCGATCTGGCGCAGGACGTGCAACCGCAAACCGTGCTGCGCGCGGCCATCACCGCGGCCTATCGCAGGCCCGAGCCCGAGTGTGTCCCCGCCCTCCTCTCCCAAGCTACCCTGCCTCCGAAACTGGCTGCGGCGGCGCAGGATACCGCCCGCAGCCTCGCCACCAAACTGCGTGCCAAACGCACGCGCGGCGTCGTCGAAGCGCTGCTGCAGGAGTACGCACTGTCAAGCCAGGAAGGAATAGCCCTGATGTGCCTGGCCGAGGCGCTGTTGCGCATCCCCGACACCGCCACGCGTGACGCATTGATCCGCGACAAGATCTGCTCCGGCGACTGGCAAAGCCATCTGCGCGGCGGCCACTCGTTGTTTGTCAACGCGGCCACCTGGGGTCTGCTGCTGACAGGAAAACTCGTTGCAACCAGCAGCGAGGTCAATCTATCCTCGGTCCTCACCCGTCTCGTTGCGCGCAGTGGCGAGCCCGTGGTGCGTGGGGGCGTGAACATCGCCATGCGGCTCATGGGCGAGCAGTTCGTACTGGGCCAGAACATCGCCGAAGCCCTGGCCAACGCCCGCAAATGGGAAGCCAAGGGCTTCCGCCATTCCTACGACATGCTGGGCGAGGCGGCGCTCACGGCGCAGGATGCCGAGCGCTACTTGCGCGACTACGAGCAGGCCATCCACGCGATCGGCAAGGCAGCGCAGCGCCGCGGCATCTACGAAGGGCCAGGCATTTCGATCAAGCTCTCCGCGCTGCATCCGCGCTATGCGCGCACGCAGCGCCAGAGGGTCGTGGACGAACTGCTGCCGCGACTGGCGCGGCTGGCGCGGCTGGCGCGTGAATATGACATCGGGTTGAACATCGACGCCGAGGAAGCCGATCGACTGGAAATCTCCCTCGACTTGCTAGAAAGCTTGTGCTTTGATCCGGCGCTTCACGGGTGGAACGGCATCGGGTTTGTGGTCCAGGCCTATCAGAAGCGCGCGCCCTTCGTGCTGGACTTCCTCATCGACCTCGCGCACCGCTCCCAGCGACGTTTGATGGTGCGGTTGGTCAAGGGGGCGTACTGGGATTCCGAGATCAAGCGCGCGCAGATCGACGGCCTTGAAGATTTCCCCGTGTTCACGCGCAAGGTGCACACCGACATCTCGTACCTGGCCTGCGCACGCAAGCTTCTGGCGGCGCCCAGCGCCGTTTTCCCACAATTCGCCACGCACAACGCGCACACCGTAGCCGCCATCCACACGATGGCGGGAGAAAATTTCTACGTGGGCCAGTACGAGTTCCAGTGCCTGCACGGCATGGGGGAGCCTCTGTACGAGGAGGTCGTCGGGCCCGATGCCCTGAACCGGCCCTGTCGCATCTATGCGCCCGTGGGCACGCACGAAACCCTGCTCGCCTATCTTGTGCGAAGGCTTCTTGAGAACGGTGCCAACACGTCCTTCGTCCACAAGATCAACGACCCGAAATTGAGTCTGGACGACATCATCGCCGACCCCGCCGAACTGGCCAGGAGCGTGGTGCCGCTGGGTGCTGGGCACGAGAAGATCGTGCTGCCGCGCGCGTTGTTTGGTGTGACCCGTGACAATTCCGCCGGGTTCGATCTCAGCAACGAGCAGCGCCTGGGCTCCCTGGCCTCTGCGGGGCTTGCAGGACTCGAGACGTCGTGGCAGGCACGACCCATCCTGGGCAGCGGCGAAGTGCAGGGTCCGGCGCGTCCGGTCCTCAACCCGGCCGACCTGCGCGATACGGTGGGCCAGGTCATCGAAACCGATCCCGCCATGATCGACACGGCCTTCACCCTGGCGCTGCAAGCAGCGCCTGTCTGGCAAGCCACTCCAGCACAGGATCGCGCGGCGATTCTGCGTCGCGCAGCCGATCTTCTCGAAGAGCGGCTTCCCAGGCTGGTGGGGCTGATCGTGCGCGAGGCTGGCAAAACCCTGCCTGCCGCCATTGGCGAGGTGCGCGAGGCAGTGGACTTCCTGCGCTATTACGCAGCCCAGGTCTCATCGCAGTTCCACAACGCCGTGCAGCGCCCGCTCGGCCCGGTCGTGGCCATCAGCCCGTGGAATTTCCCCCTGGCCATTTTCACGGGACAAGTCGCCGCAGCCCTGGCCGCAGGCAATGTCGTCTTGGCGAAACCGGCAGAGGAAACCCCGCTCATTGCCAGCTATGCCGTGCACGTGCTTCTGGAAGCCGGGGTTCCGGCAGGCGCGCTGCAATTGCTTCCGGGTGATGGTCGCGTTGGCGCAGCGCTGGTTGCCGATGCGCGTGTGCCGTGGCGTGATGTTCACCGGCTCCACCGAGGTGGCGCGCCTGATTCAGACGCAACTTGCCGGACACCTGGACGCCCAGGGTCTACCCATTCCCCTGATTGCCGAAACGGGCGGACAAAACGCCATGGTGGTCGACTCCTCCGCCTTGCCCGAGCAGGCCGTGACCGACATCGTCTCCTCGGCCTTTGACTCCGCCGGGCAGCGCTGCTCGGCGCTGCGCATCGTGTTGGTCCAGAACGATATCGCCCCCCGTCTGCTGGAGATGCTGCTTGGCGCAACCGCCGAACTTGCCATCGGCCGGCCCGATCGACTCTGCACCGACGTGGGCCCGGTCATCAGTGCCGAGGCGCGAGACACCATCACCGCGCACATCGAGGCGATGCGCGGCCGCGGCTTCAAGGTCAGCGCCCCCGAACTGCCGCAAGATGCCCGTCACGGCTATTTCGTGCCCCCCACGATCATCGAGATCCCGTCTATCGACGTCCTGGGGCGTGAGGTCTTCGGGCCTGTGCTGCACGTCCTGCGCTATCAGCGCGGCGAGCTCGATACCGCCATCGACGCCGTGAACGCGCTGGGCTATGGACTGACGTTCGGCATCCATAGCCGCATCGACGAGACGATCGCGCATGTGACCTCGCGCATCAGCGCCGGCAATATTTACGTCAATCGCAACATCATCGGCGCGGTGGTCGGTGTGCAGCCCTTTGGGGGTCATTCGCGCTCGGGCACCGGGCCAAAGGCCGGCGGCCCCCTTTATCTGCGCCGGTTAATCGCGCCCGGAAGCGGACCGTTTTTGTCAACGGCTCAAACGCCGCAGCCCCTGCTTGATCTCATCAAGGCCCTGCAAGACCAGGGCGTCGAGACCGCGGCGTTGCAAACCTACGCCGCGCATGCCCCGGCGCGTCAGATCACCGTGTTGCCAGGCCCGGTTGGCGAGCAGAACCAGTACCGGCTTGAGGCGCGGGGTACGATTTTGTGCCACGCCGACGCGCAAGAAGCCTTGCTGCGGCAGATCGGTGCCGCGCTGGCCACGGCCAACGTCGCGCTGATTTCAGGCAAGGCGGCCGATGCCGTCTCCGCGCTGCTGCCCTCCACCCTGCACGACCATGTGCGCCTCGCATCGCAAGACGCGACGCCCGACGCGGCGCTCTACGACGGCGATCCTGCCGGGCTTCTTGCCTTTCAAACCGAACTTGCACAACACACCCATGCGGTGGTGCCCGTTTGCGCACTGCCACGCGACGGGCTCACGCAGATGGATTACCCGCTTGAAATGCTGCTCCGCGAGCGAGTCACCAGCGTCAACACGGCAGCCGCTGGCGGCAACGCCAGCCTGATGACGATCGGGTGACGCCGAACACCGGGCAGCAAGGCTGCTGCACCATGCGCTCCTCAGGCGCGCGCGTGGTGCCATGACTCGATGCCCGGCAAACGCAGGCACTTTACCGGGCATCCATGCGCACTTGGGCAGCATGCGCCAACCGAACATCATCTTGACACCTGCGCTGAAGGTCAGGTACTGACAGCAGGGGTGATGGTTTTCGCCCGGTTGTGCGGCAGCAATTCGCCCAGACAGCAGCACTCTCCGCATGACTTCACAGGCACCGAGACCCTCCGAGCAGGCCCTGGATCCCGATCCTTGATCAGTGCGAGTCCGCCCACCTTGGCTGACAGCAACTGGCGCCCGCCGCATGCCGCTGGCATGATCCTCACGAGACATGGCGGTACTTCTTTCTTTCAAAGACGGGGGTTTCAAGAGTGAAGGAACCGAAGTGTCCTACAGTTACTGCGTTTTCTTGATGCACCGCAACTCGCCGCCAAGCACGGTGTGGCCGCCCGGCGAATTGGCGCCCTGGCGGTGGTGTCGTGATTTCCACATTCATCCGTGGCGAAGCCGCGGAGCAGAAATTCCCGACTGGCTGGAAGGCACACAAGCCCTATTTGCGCCTGACTCTTCAGCCGAAGTGAGGTTCATGGGGGAACCAGGCCCCATTCCCGGCGTTGAGGGAATGGGCGCTGATCAACATGGGTGCTTTTGTTGCGGCTTGCAGCCAGGCGTTGCGGCCGGATCGCAACGCTTGATACTCATGCCTCACATTCAGCTGAGCGAAAAGAAAGTCCGGGCTGCAGCCGTGCAGAAAACGCGCTCGTTCGTGTGATACGTCTCCAAACCTATGGTGGCGCCATATTGCGACACAACGCCGGCCTGGTACGCCGTAAACGCTTGCTGTGTTTGGGTGGCCATGGATTGCATCGTGGCGTTTTGTGCACTTGTCAGGCCTTGAGTCGCAAATGTTCCCGATGTGCCCCCGGAGATGTCAAGGTCAAGCGTGGCGTAGCGGAGATTCGGATCGCTCGGCACCTTCGAATTCAACACCGCTGTCATCGCTCCAGCCCCTTGGTTCCAAAACACCTCAGGGTCATTGAAGCCACCGCACATCATCAGAGGCATGCTGGGGGTGTAGTTGCGTAGATCGTTGGCTTTGAGGTCCTGGCGCAGCAGGAATTGCGGGTTGGCTGGGAGCGTTGGAGCCGTGGTCGAAAAGTTCGGGGCTGACCCGTCGACAGGAGCCGCGCCGTCGGGATTGGCGTCGACATCATTGACATAGGCTTCGCGAAAAGCCGTGCTGAAGAGGTAATTCGCAGGAGCAAATCCGGCTGCGCCCAACGGGGCGCCCTCGGGGAGCGCGTCGAGATTCGCATAGCCGGTCGGGGTCGATTGAAAAAGCGCAGTCGCAGGGATTTGCCGGCTCTGCACAGCCGCTTGGTATCCCGCATTGCCGGGAAAGAGCGATACCGCATTGGCATACTGCGTGGTAAATATCTGGCTCGGATTGAGCGATCCCTGCTTTAGATGTGCGTACGAGTTCACCACCATCGGCAAGAAGAGCGTACCCCCGAAATTGGGATGCCCTAGGAGACTGTCGGACTTTGCGGTCTTCCGGATGAAGACGCTATCCGAGACAATTGCTGCTGCACAACCGAGAGCCCGAGCCGATGAGCCGCTTCGTCCCTGTTGACCGAGACACCGCATATCTGTTGCCACCGTCGGTGGACGAATGGCTGCCCACTGATCACTTGGCGCGCTTCGTGGTCGAAGTCATCGAGCAGCTTGATCTGGGCGATCTGGCCCGACAGTACGCAGGCCGGGGCTCGGCGGCGCACCATCCGGCGGTGCTGCTGGGCCTGCTGATCTACGGCTACGCCAACGGCGTGCACTCCAGCCGCAAGATCGAGCGGGCGACCTACGACTCGGTGGCGTTCCGCTTTGTTGCGGCCAATACCCACCCCGATCACGACACGCTGGCGACGTTCCGCCGCCGCTTCTTGAAGGAGGTGGAGGCACTGTTCGTGCAGGTGCTGGTTCTGGCGCGCGAGATGAAGCTGCTCAAGCTCGGACACATCGCGCTGGATGGCACCAAGATCGACGCCAACGCCAGCAAGCACAAGGCCTTGTCGTGGGCTCATGCCAACAAGATCGAGGCGCAGCTGCGCCAGGAAGTACAAACGCTGCTGGCGCTGGCAGAGAACAGCGACCGCGCGACGGTACCCGACGGCATGGATGTGCCGGCGGAGATCGCCCTGCGTGCAGATCGCTTGAGCGCAATCGCGCAGGCCAAGGCCAAGATCGAGCAGCGCGCCAGCGAACGCCATCAGGTCGAGCAGCAGGAGTACGAGGCCAAGACCGCCAAGCGCCAAGCCCAGCGCGAGGCGGGCAAGAAGCCGCGCGGCAAGGACCCTGAGCCGCCAGAGGCCGGCCCCCGGAGCAGCGATCAGGTCAACCTCACGGATGAAGAGTCGCGCATCATGCCCGTGTCGGGTGGGGGCTTCGAGCAAAGCTACAACGCACAAGCCGGCGTGGACATCGCGACGATGATGGTGATCACCCAGCATGTGAGCCAGGCATCCAACGACAAGCGCGAAGTTGTGCCTACGCTGCAGCAGATCCAAGCGTTACCCGCGGTGCTGGGCGAGGTGCACACGCTCATCACGGACAACGGCTTCTTCAGCCAAGCCAACGTGATCGCGTGCAACGACGCGGGTATCGAGCCGCTGCTGGCGCTCAAGCGGGAGTCGCATCACACGCCGGTGATGGGGCGCTTTGCACCCGATGTGCCCGAGCCCCAGACGACGGATCCGCTCGTGCAGATGGCACACCGCCTGGGCACGCAAGCAGGCCGAGCCCTGTACGGCCTGCGCAAGCAGACAGTGGAGCCGGTGTTCGGCATCATCAAGCAAGTGATGGGTTGGCGCCAGATGAGCATGCGCGGGCTGGCCAAGGCACAAGGCGAATGGAGCTTGGTGACCATGGCTTGGAACATCAAGCGCATGCACGTCCTGCGAGCCGCGTGAGGGCAATAGTGCGCCCCGACCACGCCAAAACCGAGTCCCCAGGCCGCCCCATGTGCCCTCACAGTGTCTCGCCAACCATCGAGAGCGTTCGATCAGCGCGCCGCTGTCAAAAAAAACGCGTCGCACTGATCAATCGGATTCGCTCGGGTTCAAGTCCGACAGCCTCCTAGGC